>CAYPTO010000009.1:0-13636 GCA_964413625.1 uncultured bacterium | reverse complement strand
GATTTAGAGGTTTATTGTTTGATTTATTAATAAATTGCAGCACCGTAATGGCTGTAATTTTGCATAAAATCCTAACGGCTAATCCAGAAAAGGATTTAGCATAATTTTGGTAGATGTGAAACTGATCATGTAATTGTGAAAATAAGGTTTCAATTCGTTTTCTTGCTTTTCTAAAGATCTTGGGTTGCGGTTTGTAATCTTTTTGATTTTTCCGTAGTGGTGTTTGAAGATCCAAATGATACCTTTCAAATAGGTCCAATTGATTCAAAGTATTTAGATAACCCTTGTCTCCCAAAAGAAGACAATGAGGATAATTATTTTTAATGTCTTTTAAATAATGGATATCGTGAATACTGGCCTTAGAAAGATCAAAGTCAGTAAAGATGCCGTCTAAACTACAAACGCCATGTAATTTATAGCCAAAATAATGGCTGTTTTGGGCTGCACAAAAACCATAATCGGGTGCTGTATCCAGAGAGTATTTACATATCCTTAAACGTCTTGCACGTGCAAAGCGACAAATGGGAACCGGCATAGAATCAATTAAGTAAGTATCTTCACAATCAGTTAATTTCTTAGCAAGATATTTTTGAGCTTGTTGAATATAATGTGCTAAAAAGCGACGGCGTCTGTTAAATTGCGAACGATCAATAAGATTGCTAAAACATGATGCATAGTCTGATTTTAATTTATGGAACAGAAGGTTTTCACTGCTAATGGAAAGAGCTTCAGCTGTAATGGAGAGAGTAATGAGTTCCAGATCTGAAAACTTAGGTTTTCTACCTGATTTGAAGACATTTCCGTCAGAATCAACAAAATTGTTTAAAGAATCTTTGACAATGGGAAATATTTTGTCGAAATTTGTTTTGAGGTTGTGCATAATAACTACTCCTTATTATTTGTTTTTATTATACTTACAATTTAATAAATTGTAGCGACATGCACACCTCTTTTTTTATTCTATTTCACACAACGGGTTTTAATTATTATTTTATAACTCTTAAGCCCCAACCATCACCGGTATCTTTAAACCCCAGGAAAAGTGGAAAAATACCCTGGTACCAAGATCCAGGAAGAGGCCTGATTTTCGCTAGAAAATCATGGTTCTCTTGCGAATTTCCTTTGATTCCCCTCGGTATGCTTGTGAGTAGATGATGAATTACTGTGAGTAATGGTAGAGTTATTATATCAAGCTGTCCGAATTTTGGGGATAAGGTCAGTTTATAGAGGAAAGGTCAATTTCAAACAATATGTTTTTACGCTTTTTTCCGCGTCGCTTCTCTCTTTTACCGCTTTGCTCATGGAAAAGCATTTTTACTCACAAAATGACAAATATCAACTTCCTGAACTCAAGGCCAATCGAAAACCATAATTAAAGGTACTACTGATCGGGTAAGCGTAGAAGCGAAAAGTAACGCGACAGTTCGTGGCGCTACGGAGCTAAGAGCCGCCACGCAATACGCGGTCGGTGCCTGTAGGTCCGCTTGGGTTCGTTTGTGAATTCGTTGAATAATCTCCATACCAGTCCCAGCACCATTCCCGTACATTTCCGCTCATATCATAAAGACCAAGATCATTGGATTGCTTAGTACCCACAGGATGGGTCTTATTCCCGCTATTTGAATTATACCAGGCATATGTATCTAATTCGTTTTCTGTATTGGTTCCACTATACTTGCAGTCATCTCTGCCTTTACTTCTTGCTGCATATTCCCATTCTGCTTCTGTAGGTAAACGATAACCATTTTTACTAAAATCGGCAGCGACACTTCCTTCACTTATTGTATATACTTTTTGATATTCATTTTCTTCACTCAACCAATTGCAATACTCAACGGCTCCATACCAGCTAACAAAGATCATCGGACAATTAATTGTATCGGCATATACAGAGCCCTTAAAATAAAATGAACTGCCATCATGCGAAATTGCACAAGTATTGCCATCAATGGAAATGAGTTTGTTTCCGTTATGAATAGCGTTGGAATCTATGCCGGCCTCATTCATAAATTCAATATACTCAAGATGAGTTATCTCTTTAGTTCCAAGATAGAAATCGCTTAATGTTACGGTATGAGTGGGTTTTTCAGTGCTTAAACCATTATCCCAAACATCTCCCATAGTAAATGTTCCACCTTGAATCATTTCAAATCCTATAAGATCTGTATCACCACCATCATCACCATCACCTGAATTAAACAGATCACAGCTTAGTAAAAAAAACAATGTAAAAAACATTAACAAAATCAAAAATAGTTTCTTCATGTCTTACTCCACTTTCTTGATAATTATTGACATTTCAATGTATAACAGCTACAAAGTTATTAAAAGAGATATTTAACCTTTTTCTCTTTAGATAGAAATTAGAAGATAGTAGCCGAAAGCTATTATAGATAAAAGAACATCCATCAATAATTTGTGATCTTCGATGTATTTCCTTCCACTCATAATTTATAATTTATCACTCATCACTGGCATTTGAAATACCCAAAACCCTCCTCAAAAAAACTATCCTAAAAAGAAACAGCTCCCAACATATGTGAAAGCTATGAAGAACGCCTACCCCCGAAGCTTTTGGGGTGTGGTAATAATGATTTTAAGTTTCCGAGTGTTGCACATGATCTAAAACATAGAAATTTAGAACTCGCCAGATAACATATTTGAAGTATAATGTATGCTCTTATTGAATTAATACCATTTTTTTCTTCTGATAGAAGGTTTCTGTTTCAATTGCATAAAAATAAATACCACTTGTTAATCCGCTTCCGTTAAAATACACAGAATGAAAACCTGCTGACCGGTATCCCTCCACTAACGTATGTATCATTTTTCCCTGCACGCTCCAAACAGTGATTTTAACATATTCGCCTTTTGATAAAGCATAATCTATTTCGGTAAGGGGATTAAAAGGATTAGGATAATTCTGGTAGAGAATAATTCCTTCAGGTATTATTAACTCTCCATTAATACCAGAAATAGCTGCTTTTTCAACAATAATATGGATAGTATCTTTAACGGTTTCTTCGGAATCAGTTACAGTTAGAACTAAGTTCCCATCTCCGCCAAATTCAAGTTCTGCGCTTAAGCTAAGTATTCCAGTAGATTCATTGTAAGAAAACAGAATTGAATCTGTATCAATACTGAAGTTATATTGAAGGAGTTCGTCAGAAGTTTCTACATCAGAAACGAAAGCCCAAATATTAAGTGTAATCATAGTATCAGATATAAATTCAACACATCCCGGAACACCGCTAATGACAGGAGGAGTATTAACCGGAGCAGGTCCAAAATCATTTGTAAATCTAGGGAGTAGTCCATATTCATCATTTCTATAATTTACTACTCCAATTATATATTGAAATTGATCACCTAAAGAAACTGAGTAATTAAATATATCGTCATCTACTTGGCATTCACCTGTACCATCATTTATATACACTTGATTATACTGGTCAGGTCCTTTTGTTACCGTAACATTTTCAACCTTAACAAGACAGCTTTCATATTGTTCGGCATTTACGGCAGCAATGAGATCTCCTGTTTTTACTACAAGAGGTTCAGGAATTGTGTTTCCTGTGCTTAAAAGGCTACTGATTGGTGAAATAATTTCAGTAAAACCATAATACTCTTTAACAATCCCGGTAACAGTCACTTCATCTCCAATAGCTTGACTCATATTCGCAAGATAAACATTGATTCCCTTCCAGGGGCCGGGTTCAGATGAAGATATGAAGAAATTCTTATTACTTCCCAAATAACCGGTTGCTGTTACAATGCCATGTATCTCAACATTTTCTCCATCCATTAATGAAGGATATGTTCCATTCGCTCCGGGGACAGTTGTATGTTGAATGTTATAAATTGAATTATCATTTGTTTCTGTAATGGTAAAACTTGCAGCATCACTGTCTGATCCTTCATCGGGGTCTGTTGCGGTAAACGTGATTGTTTCGCTTCCAGTCCAATTTATATTTGGTGTTGCTATCGAAGCTTCTCTACTGGTATTAATCGTAACAATTAACTCTGAATTGCCACTATAACTCCAAGTTATTTCACTGTCAGAATTATTCGGATCATTTACGAAGTTATCTAATTGAATTGTTGAAAAACTACTTCCCTTATTGATTGTTTGGTCAGGAATATTTCCTACTACTGGATCATCATTTGTTGAAGGAGCACCAAAATCATTTGTAAATCTAGGGAGTAGTCCATATTCACCATTTTTATAATCTACTACTCCAATTATATATTGAAATTGATCACCTAAAGAAACTGAGTAATTAAATATATCGTCATCTACTTGGCATTCACCTGTACCATCATTTATATACACTTGATTATACTGGTCAGGTCCTTTTGTTACCGTAACATTTTCAACCTTAACAAGACAGCTTTCATATTGTTCGGCATTTGCAGTAGCAATAAGGTCCCCAGTTTTTACCACAATAGGTGCATGGATTGGATTTTCTGAACTTAATATTGTTACCTCGGGATTCGCAATTTCTGTAAATCCCCGAAATTCTTCAATATCACCAACAAGTTTCACTTCATCTCCAATAGCCGAATTCGTATTCGCATAATAAGCATTGATCCCCTTCCAGGGGCCGGGTTCAGATGAAGATATGAAAAAATTCTTATTACTTCCCAAATAACCAGTTGCTGTTACAATACCGTAAGTTGTAACCTTTTCTCCATTTATTAATGATGGATATGTTCCATCTGTTCCGGGGGTTGTCGTGTATTGGATATCATAAATTGATGTTATTATTTTCTCGCCAATTTCAAAGGTGTTATCACTTTCATCAAAAATTAATGAGTTTGTTATATCCGTAATTCTAATTTTACATTGATCAGAAAGGGTATTAGGAACGATCCAATTATAGATACCCAAACTTGCATCAACACTCGCTGCTATTTCTGTCCAGGTACTACCATTATTGCTAGTATATTCGATCTTTATATTATTTACGGGTGTACTATTCCAAAAAATTAAGACTGATGTTCCCGGAACACAATAATCACTCCCATTGGGTGAAATGAGTGTTAGTTCATAAGGTAATATTGAAAAAACATTATCACTTATATCATAAATATTTATATCGTTTATATCTGTAATTTTAATTTTACATTGACCAGAATCAATAGTCGGAAGAGTCCAATTGTAGAAACCGGTACTCGCTGGAGTGCTTGAAATAATTTCATTCCAGCTTTGTTCGTTATTGGCGGTGTATTCAATTTTTAGATTACTACTTCTTTCTTCCCAACTTATTTGTTTTGTTGTATTTTGCTCCCATTTTTCACCTCCATTGGGTGCCGATAAAGTCAATCCGGTGCTTTCTATATCAAATTCTCTGATAACATTACTGATACGCAGTTCGTCAATATATCCGTCAAAATATGTATTTGATTGATTACTTGAGCCGATACAGAGCGGATTCGAATTTAATAATGGTTGAGATAATGTTTCTGTAGGTTTTGATGCATAATCTATCAATTCTCTATCGGAATTATGAATCACTGTTTTAAGTGTGTTGGTAGTAGAATTCCGAATAAATGAGATATGATACCAGTTATCTAACTCAAGAAAATTCCTATCCGTACTTATATATGCTTCATAGTCATCCGGCGGGACAGTTGGATAAAAAGAACAATTTAAACCCTTTGGAGTACTCCAGTGCGAAGTGGGTACGATATGCATCGAATAGTTCGAATGGAAATTCTCGCTATCTCCCGGTTTACTGAGCAGCGTATATTGTTCCCAATTCTTTCCAAAAGAAATGGGTTTGAACCACATCTCAATTGTCCAGTTGCCACTCAGGTCCAAATTGCTGTTATCTGCTATATCTAAAAATGATCGATTCTCTTGGTTCGTATTATCGAGGTATAAGCATTGTCCTAATCCCAATTCACTGTTATTTACAAATGAAGTTGTACCATGTGAACTTGGATTGTTGGATAAAGTTGATTGGTTTGTTAAATCTCCATCAAAATGCAGGAGAACAACCGTATTGTCGTCAATAGTGTATGGATCATTCATTTTTAGTTTTTTATCTTGGTAATTGGGCTCCAAACCAATTAGTGCCCAGTTACCCACTGAATAATAACTCAGTTCATAAAGTGGAAAGTAAGCACCGCTACCAGGTCCCCATCCCCAATTAATATGATAATAATCATCGCCGTAATAGCCATCACATATAAAATAGTGTCCACCATTTTCGTGTGAACCCGTCATCATGATCGGACGCCCGTTATTTAGTTCTTTTCTAAAAATATTATGCCATTCTACCGATGTAAAATCATCCCAATAATAAACTTCACAGCTTGGCGAATAATCAAAATATTTTACCGCAGCAGCTGTGTATTGAAAGAGTTGACCGCCGGAACTCCAAGCACCATCTACTGAAACACCAACATCATGCATCAATGTAGCAATATCCGTGTAAACGGCTTCAGGATCGTTAAAACTGAGAGAAGCCGGCATATTATCCCAGTTATAGTAAGTTGATTCATAATCAGCCTCAACAAAGCCTAATAATGCAAAACCAGGATAATCATAAGTATAACTATGATAACCAGTACCATGAGCAGGATAACGCCAGTAACGGAGTATTTGAGCAAATGCAGTAGGACCGCAGCTGGTATTGTGGTGACCGTTCAAACTTGCCGGGAGATCCGGGTCGTTATCTAAGGGGCAATAAGCATTATAAGGCCAAACCTGATCCCATGTTACCGGTATTAATGGCTGAACTTCTTCAACAGCATAAGAGGTCTTAAAATTGTCTTTTTCTATAGATTCTCGTTCAGAAGTAAATTCAATATTCTTAGAAATATTCTCATTCTTCGCAAAATTATAAGATTCAAATAATGATTTTAATACATCCGGTTCTTTTTCTTCAGAATAATTTGAATCGAAAGAAAAACCAAGAATCGGTCTAAGCGAGTTATCGGCAGAAACCATTACCCAGCCTTTCTCGAAATTCACAATATAAAGCAAGGCTTTATCATCCACTTTTTTACAAATAATATTTACTATTTCGGAATTAAGATTGTGAGAGCTTGCCCAGTTTTCCGAAATTGACCTTACTTCATCATTATCAATTGCTTGAGCATAGATAAAGGTTGATAAAAAAATAATTATTAATAGATTCTTGGCGATTTTCATTATTCCTCCAATATTTATTAAAGTAACTATTAAGCTGATAGTTACTAGCGATGGTAGCTAACATCGTCTATTATATTTCCATTATACTTTGTTCTTATTAACTATAGTTGGTTAAATATAATTAAGTTTAATAGATTAAGCAACATTTATTCTGTAAAAAGGATTTTGGTTCATATTTAAGTTATCCGTTTCCATTTCAAAGTTAAGATATTTTTTCCCTGTCACCCAATTTTCATGATGTTCAACTAAAACAGCCGTTACGAGACGTAAGCAGGATGCTTCATTTGGAAATAATCGTGCTACCCGGGTTCGTCTGCGAATCTCCTGATTCAAACGTTCAAGAGTATTGGACGTTCTGATCCTGCGCCGGTGAGATTCAGGAAAATCAAAGACCGTCAGGGTGTCTTCAATATTCTCTTCCATCCATTCACAAAATTCAGGTGCTGTTGTTTCGTATTCAGCACTGATCGCTTTACACTTTGCGATAGCCTCCTCTTTACTTGCAGAGTTAAAGATATATTTTACGGCATATCAGCCGGTTCTTTTTTCATAGATCTCTTTGGAGCATAGCTCTGAGCGTTCTTCATTACGTTCATAGGGCTGAGCTTGCAATACCTGGCTGCGTTCTATCTGCATCGCTTGATTGAAAATAAGCTCCACAGAATCTTTGAATTTTTCCGGTCCATAAGCAATTAACAGTTTCATTACATCTTCAATTACATTATCTTTTTCTAGGCTCATCGTTTTTCCTTTCTTTGTTTAACGATATCTTCAAATATCGGAAAACGTTGGGCCTTTTTACAGAAAGAAATTTACACTACCAGTTACTGAATTAGAGCATGTTGATCCGATATGGCAAAAAAGAATAATAAATAAAATAAAAATATTAGTTAAAGAGCCCAAAGCGTTCGCAAATAATATCAAAAAACTCAAGGGTGAATATCATGATTATTACCGCTTGAGAATCGGGGAATATCGTATGATATTTAGCATGGAAAAAACGAGTTGATTATTCTTATTATCCAAATAAGTCAGCAGCGAAAAATTTATTAAATGTGCAAAAACTCACAAAAGTCAACAAATCTTAAAAAACGCTTGTATTTTAGGCACTTAGTTAGATATATTTGGCTCAAATTCCTTTGGTAAAAAGGAATTAAATTATTTATATTAACGTGTATAATTTCAAAGGAGTAATTATCGCACGTACAATGAAATCGAATTCGAAGCAAAAAGAAGATACAGTAAGGATTAACGATGCCATTCGAGCCAAAGAGGTAAGACTTATCTCTGAGGATGGTGGATTAATAGGGATCGTAAACATACGAGAGGCGCTTGACATAGCTGAGAAAAGAGATTTGGATCTGGTGGAAATTTCACCAAATGCCAATCCCCCTGTATGTAAGATCATAGATTACGGTAAGTACAATTACGAACAACAAAAGCGCGAGAAGATCAACAAGAAAAAACAACACATCATTACCGTAAAAGAAATTAGATTTCGCCCCCATACCGATACCCACGATATTGAAACCAAGGTTCGCAAGATCCGGGAGTTTGTGGAAGAAGGTGATCGGGTAAAGATATCAGTAATGTTCCGTGGCCGGGAAATGGCTCATCAGGAAATGGGACATGATACCTTGAACAAGGTGATTTCACTTCTTCAAGATGTTGTAAAAATCGACAAAGCCCCTAAACAAGAAGGGCGCTTTCTAACGGCTTATCTCGCCGCCAAAAAGTAAGGAGACATCATGCCCAAGATGAAAACAAATCGTGGTGCAGCAAAAAGGTTCAAGGTAACCGGCTCAGGCAGAATTAAAAGAAAGAAAGCCTACGCAAGTCATATTTTGACTAAGAAAAGTACAAAGCGGATCCGTAAACTGCGTCAGCAGGCAGAGATCTCATCCGCTGATCGTAAACGCGTAAATGGAATGCTGGGTTTATAATCCGGCCGGCTTTAAAGGAGAAAAAATATGCCAAGAGCAAATAGTTCTGTACCAAGACATCGTAGACATCGCAAGATCATTAAGCTTGCAAAAGGACAATTCGGCGCACGTCGCAAATTATATAAAACTGCAAAAGAAGCTGTAGAGCGCGGTTGGGTTTACGCCTACCGGGATCGTCGTCAGAAAAAACGCGATTTCCGTAGATTGTGGATCACACGTATCAATGCAGCAGTTCGCCAGCATGGATTGAGTTATTCCCGCTTCATTTACCTACTGGGTGAGAAGGGTGTGGAGATTAATCGAAAACAGCTGAGTGAAATGGCTATACATCAGCCTGAAGCATTTGCAAAGTTGGTTGAAACAGTAAAAAAATAATTTAGCTGAAAAGATAATAACCATGCCCATCCGGTAATTGCCGGAATGATGGGCGATAAATATGAAAAAATTGCAATATGATCAAAGATACTATACTCGAAGTTCAGAAGCAGTTTACAGAAGCCCTTGCCCAAGCTAGGAATTCTCTTGCACTTGAAGAGATAAAAAATACATTTCTTGGTAGAAAAGGCAAGGTTGCCTCTCTTTTCTCTATGATGGGAAACATTCCCGCTGAGGAGAGAAAAGCGGTGGGAAAATTGCTGAATAAACTTAAGATCGATCTACAATCCGATTTTGATTCAAAAGTTTCCGGATTTACTTCAAGTACTTCAAAAAAAGAATGGGTTGACTATACCTTACCCGGCTATTCAATGCCAAAGGGATCAAGACACCCCCTGACTCAAGCTATAGATGATATGCTTTCGATTTTTCAGCGACTGGGATTCGATATTGCCTATGGCCCGGAGGTGGAAACGGATTGGTTCAATTTTGAATCATTAAATTTCCCCCCGAATCATCCGGCTCGTGATATGCAAGATACTTTCTATACGGAAGGCGGTGGCATATTAAGGACACATACTTCACCTGTCCAAACACGGTATATGTCTAAACATGAACCTCCCGTTCGTATTGTTGCGCCGGGGAGAGTTTTCCGTAACGAAGCGATCTCAGCACGATCATATTGCCTGTTCCATCAGATAGAAGGTCTGTATGTAGATACGGATATTACATTTGTCGATCTAAAGGGCACAATTGAACTGTTTTGTCGTATGTATTACGGCAAGGACGTAAAAATCAAATTTCGCACTTCTTATTTCCCTTTCACCGAACCTTCGGCTGAGGTTGACGTATCCTGTTTTCTTTGTGGGGGAAAAGGATGCCGTGTTTGCAAAAATACCGGTTGGCTGGAGATCATGGGATGTGGTATGGTTGATCCCAATGTTATGAAATCAGTCAATTATGATCCTGAAAAATATACGGGCTATGCATTTGGTCTGGGTGTTGAACGTATGGTTATGATGCGTTTGGGGATCAATGATATACGTCTTTTATTTGAAAATGATGTGGAATTTTTGAGACAGTTCTAAATTTGGAAGAAAAAAATGATCGTTTCTATAGATTGGTTAAAAGATTACATTGATATTGATATGCCGCTGGAAGTACTGGCGGATAAGCTGACAATTGCGGGACTTGAATGTGTTGTCAAAGAAGTTGGTACGAGCATTCCCAAAGGTGTTGTCGTTGGTAAAGTTTTGGAGAAAAAAGCACATCCCAATGCAGAATCTCTTTCTGTGTGCAAGGTAGATGTCGGTGGCGAAGATATATTAAATATTGTCTGTGGAGCGCCGAATGTCGATGTGGATCAATACGTCCCTGTTGCGACACTTGGAACTCAATTAACACCTGATTTTCAAATCAAAAAAGTTAAACTTCGTGGAGAGCCTTCTGTTGGTATGATTTGTGCAGAAGATGAACTTGGATTGGGTAACGACCATTCCGGGATCATTGTCATGGAAGGTGAACACAAGGTCGGGACGTCCTATGGTGACTATTTTACTACATCTAAAATTTTAGATATTGACATTACTGCAAATCGTCCGGATGCCATGTCTCATTGGGGTGTTGCTCGTGAGATCGCAGCGATCACGGGAAAAGAATTTAAAAAGGTTCCTGTTAAGTTGGATGAACAAGGTCCATCTATAAACGATATTGCAAAAATAAACATTGAATCCATAGACGGATGTCCGCGATATACAGCCCGGGTTGTACAAAATGTTAAAATTGGTCCCACACCCAAGTGGATGGTTGACCGACTTGAAGCTTTGGGTCTGCGTTCGATCAATAATGTTGTTGACGCTTCAAATTATGTTCTCATGGAAACCGGACATCCATTACATGTCTTTGATCTTGATAAACTTAAGGGGCATGCACTTAATGTTCGCTTTGCTCACAAAAATGAAAAATTAACCACGATCGATCACAAAGAGCGTGAGTTAAGTCCGGATATGCTTTTGATCTGTGATGAGGAAGAAGCTATTGCTCTTGCCGGGATCATGGGCGGCACCGAATCGGAAGTATCCGATGATACAGTCAATGTACTTATTGAGAGTGCCTATTTTACACCGGCAGTAATCCGTAAAGGATCAAAACAGCAACAATTGTCGACAGATGCTTCAAAACGTTTTGAGCGAGGTACAGACCCAAACGAGACACTGGTTTATGCTCAAGATCGTCTGGCATCGCTTATTCTTGAATTGGCGGGCGGGACCTTGGCAAAAGGGCTGATCGATATCTACCCTAAGCCTATTGAACCACTGACTGCCGAACTGCGCATAGATCATGTAAAGCGTATTACCGGCATTGATATTTCCAAAGATAATTGTAAAACTACTTTAGAACGCCTGGAGTTCGATCTTATAAAAGATGAAGACAATACCTTAACCGTCAAGATCCCAACTTTCCGACCCGATGTCGAGCGGGAGATCGATCTTATTGAAGAGGTCTTGCGTATCAATAATCTTGATAAGATTCCAGCCATGAGCAGAATGACCATATCTGTCGCAGAAGAATATGATAAATTCCATCCCTTTGTAACGGATATGAGAAATTTCTTTGTAGGATATGGGATGCACGAGGCTGTAAACAACTCTCTGGTTAACGAGACGACCGCAATGTCAGGTATTTGGGGATATACACCCCTGAAGATCTTAAACCCGCTATCGGTCGAAATGAATATGCTTCGTACGGACATGATTCAGCCTCTTTTGGGTTCTTTGCGTTTAAACGCTTTAAAAAAACGAAATAATATTCGTTTGTTTGAACTTGCGAATGTCATTGAGAAAAATGACCATAGTGATACACATGCCGTGGAGCATTATAATCTTGGAATCCTATGTTCCGCACCTGTGTGGGGATTGAATTGGACAGGTGAAGATAAGCCTGCTGATATTTTTTATATGAAAGGTATTCTTGAGCATCTACTTGGTAACCTTGATTTTAATTATAAGCTCAAAGAAAATACAGATAGAGACGAATTTGAAATATTATATGATATTGTTGTTAAAAAAACCGTTGTCGGTAAGATTGGACAATACAAGATGGAGCAATTTGAGAAATTACAATTGCAATATCCGCTAGTTGTTATGGAATTACAGGTTGGCAAATTGTTTAATTGGACTAACTCCAAGAAAAAATATGATCCCGTACCTCAATTTCCTTCGATCTTTCGCGATATGTCTTTGGTCATGGATAAAACCTCCAAAGCCGCCGGTATTTTTAATGAAATAAAACAAAACGGAGGCAAATATCTCGTTGACCTTGTACTCTATGATGTGTACATTGACGATGAGAAACTTGGTAAAGATAAAAAGGCATTATCTTTTCGCTTGGAATTCAGAAGTGATGAAAAAACTCTGAAAGATGAAGTGGTCGATGATGTGATGAATAAGTTATTTGAACGGTTAAAGAATCAATATGGAGCTCAGTTAAGGTAATGGATATTAGCTCTTTTGAACTTTTAGAAAAAAAAATACACCAAACCCTCGATGTTCTTTCGAAACAGCAGGGAACTTCCGGTAATGATACATCTGCATTGAGTAAAAGTCAGGTGGACCGTATTACCGTAAAGTTGGCACAAATATCGGAGTGGATCGAACATGCAGAAGTATGACCCCGACCCTAATACCGTAGAACTGGAATTTCCGGAGGATAAACCTTTAAAAGTCACTATTTATGGCCAGGAATTTCCTCTCAAGGGAAAAGATCCGGAGTTTATTCTTAAAGTCGCTGACTTTGTGAATGAAAAAATGATGGAAGTCGGAGCGAATATGCCCGGAACAACAACTATCGATAAAGTTGCCATTATTGCCGCTTTGAACATCGCTGGTGAATTATTTCAATTGAAGCAAGATAATCAATCCATTGAGGAATACATTCAGAGCCATTCTGAATCATTGATCAAATGCATCGATGATCGTCTCAATATTACCTAATTGCTCCGTTTAAAAAAGGAGTAAACATGAATGTCGGCATCATTATAATTGTTGGTGTAATATCAGCATTTTTAGCTGCGTTTATTGTTTTCATTATCTGCCGATCTCGATTTGGTAGTATGGAAAACTATAAATTTGACATGCTTGAAAGCATCTATGATGAA
>CAYPTO010000008.1:0-14217 GCA_964413625.1 uncultured bacterium | reverse complement strand
TCTTAACGTCAAATGTCACACTTGCTCACTGTGTGCATCTTGATAATGTGGATCGTCGGATCCTTAAAGATCGTGATGTTACGATCGCACATTGTCCGGCCTCAAACATGAAATTGGGTTCCGGCAATTTTGATTATGTTAGGGCAAAGACAACCGGCATTAAAATGGTTGTTGCCACAGATGGGGCGTGTTCAAATAATAATCTATCCTTACTTGAAGAAATGAAGTTTGCCTCTTTGCGTGAGAAAGCATATTCCCGTGATGCTACTGTCTTGCCGGCACAAGAGGTCTTTGATATGGCAACGGTTCATGCCGCCAAAGCTGCGGGACTGAATGCCGGGAAGATCAAAGAAGGTATGTTGGCTGATTGTCTCCTAGTCAATCTTGAACATCCAACTCTTGTCCCCAGTGGACATCTTATATCTAATATGGTTTACAGCGCTAATCCGGAATGTATTGACACCGTTATTTGCGATGGTAATATCCTCATGAAAGATCGCAAGGTCAATAATGAGGATGAGATCATTAAGGGTGCAAATGAGGCATATCGGGATTTGATAAAAAAATAATTAAATCGCTTAGTAAATATTGATCATCAGACCGGGGCTTAAACTCTGGGTTAATGTGTATATATGTTGTTATATGTGACCGGCATCACAGTTCAAATTTGCATATAGAAAAACACTCCTCATTTCTTTATATTTATCCGGGCAATCATTGATTCCAACACCTGAGCGTCCAAATAATTCGTGTGGGAAAGCACTATATTCAAAAGGCTGAATGTCATAGTTGTTCAGCACTAAGAGCTTTCACATGAAGAATAATAATTTTGAACTACTACGTAGTTCTTTTGACATGCATCATAACTATTATATTGAACTCTTTCAAGTCCGACATAATAGCACAATTTAATATATAAGCAGAACTGCGTAGCAATTCAATATCATTTGAAATTTTTATGGGACGACAAAATTATAAATCTATCATTCAAAAATCGTTTATGAGTATTGCATTATTTTTCCCCTTACTCAATGCCCAAATTCTCCTCAACGAATTTATGATTGATCCTGATAATGATAATACCGGAGAATTCGTAGAGATCTATAATGCCGGAGATTCGCTTGTCAACATGTCCGCATTTTTATTTTGTGATGCTCAAGATACGGATGCGGTCATCCCATATCCGGATTCCCTATTGCTCCCAGGACACTATGGATTGATACTTGATCCGGATTATTCACACGAATATGATTATCTTATCCCAGATTCGATCACATGTTTTTCCATCAATGATTCCCGCTTCGGAATGTATGGCATATCAAATTCTACGCAAAAGCCCTTTGCTTTACTGTTCCCGGATCATCAAATATCCGATATTTATTTAACGGGTAATCAAATTTGGCCAAAAGCGGGATACAGCATTGAACGAATTCGTTCTCAGGATTCACTATGGGGGTCTTCTTTGAACATATCCGGTACTCCGGGCTTTCGTAACTCCATTTCTCCAAAAGATCACGAAATTAAAATAAGATCTTTAAATTGTACTATTTCCGATGATGATCTATGTGTTTCATTTGTCCTCCTCAATATCGGATTGCAGGAAATTAATAAATGCGATTATGGATATATTGTGGATATCTCAAAAGAGCACCCAGAACTGAACGACACTCTGATTTTTCATAGAACTCTGCCTATTTTTCCCGGTGATTCTGTTATGGTGAAATCATTTTATCATTATCGTTCTAAAGGGCGTGTTTCCATATATGCTTTTGTCTCCCGTGAGGGGGTTCAGTGTGACACTCTTGCAATTGACGCCGATATACCCCTTAATGAAAACGAACTCATTATTAATGAATTTGTGTGTAAAACAGGGGATAATTTTAGTAGTGAATATGTTGAATTTCTTTCGCGCTCAACTTTTCCTGTTCAACTAAATGGTCTTCAAATAGCGGATATGACAGGTCATATTGAACTTGAAATAAATCACGTAATAAGCCCCGATTCTCTTTTTGTACTTGCACAATCTACGTCTTTTTACGATGACTTCCCCAATATATGTAATTTAATAATTCCACCCGCGTGGCGCAGTCTGAACAACAGCGAAGATATCATCCGTCTTCAGAACCACTCCGGTTCTATCATTTGCGACCTGCACTATGATGCTGATTGGCTCATTCCTCCCGACTGTGCCATGCAATTGGTGGATTCTGCTTTGAATTATCATGATCCTATAAATTGGGAGGCATCCTACTCGGGTTCGCCCGGCAAATATAACAATAGTCAAAAACAGCTTCTTCACCTTTCTTGTTTTTCGCCAATGATCTTTTTTACACCTTTGGATCTTCTCTCGTTTTTCATTATCAACGATGGCTATTTTTCACTCTCAGAGCAAGAACTCACATTAACAACACCTGTTGGTGAGCACACGTATTTTATCCCGTCCAGCGAACCCGGAGATACAATATATCTTTTACCCGATACGCTTAATATATTTCAACCGGGAACCCAAATTTGTTCTTTAAGTTGTGAAAGCTATTTTAGCTTTGGCTTTAAATATTATGTACCGTTTAATAAACCACCGTGTTATTTTAATGAAATATTATTTGAGCCCATTGATACCTACGGTCAAGTTGAATTTATTGAATTGGAATGCTTGCCTAATGAACTTGATCTTGATCACTGGCAATTAAAGATCAATAACACAGTGCTGTGTTTAAACGATGTATTAAAAAATCCATATAATATTTTTTATGACAGTGATGATCCTTTAAGTACTTTCGCAAGTTCAAACACCTATGCCTATCCAAACTTCCCCTCACTTCCAAACAGTGGGGCGGACTGTTACCTTCTTGATCCAACTGGAAATATCATTGATCATTGCGATCTTCGTGATCACCCGGAACTGCACGCCGGTAAAAGCCTGGAAAAGCAGTTTTCATCTGTTGCTTCCGATGATCGAAATATTTGGTTCTCGTCGGTTTCGCCTTGGGGCATGACGCCCGGACGACTAAACAGCATCACGGCGCTTCCGGGATCAGTGAACGATCTTGATATATACCCTGAGATCTTCTCCCCCGGCATTGATGAACGTATTCAATTCAGTATAGATTCTGAATTTGCGATCTCTTACTGTGAATTATTATGTTTTAATTTGGCCGGACAACTTATCTACACAAAAGAACAAGCAGTGTTTTCACAACCCTCTTGCCTGCTTTTTTGGAATGGTATAATGAATAATGGCGATGTCCCTTCCCGTGGGCTTTATCTTGCTATTGCCATCATACACAAAATTGACGGGAGTAGTTTTCAGCTTCGTGAAACTTTCGCCGTTAAATAGAAAATATAAATGATATTTGAAATATCCTAAACAGCACCTATTTTTGAACACAATCAACTAAAGGAGTCACGACATAAAAGTTTTTACTTATTGCATTAAATTTGGTCATGTTAATAATTGGGCGTTTTTCTATGTAATCAAATGATTTACCCAACCAAAAAACGGTTGTAAACACGATCGATTTTGGAAAATATCTGGAAACATGGTGCAAGTATGCCCTGCCGGGTATTTCGTTTGAACGAAGTGGAGCGATAACTCAGGCAAATTATTTCTTGCTTGAACACGATCGCAAAAGCCTGATCCGTGAAAAAGAATTGGATCCGAAGATCCCGGACATACTAATGGCCAAACAAGGTCTTATGGTTTCGATACGAATATATTGATGTTTCCACAAAAATATTATTATCTTAATATTAGCACAAATATCCCGAAATCGGGGTGTTTGTACATAAGACTAAACAGGGATATTTTATAATCCATTCACAAGTGTGTCAATTTGCTTGTGAATTTTTTTATTCTCTCTTTTCTTAGATACTATAAATCCATTATCGTCGATCTTTCCAAGTACAGCGTCCATCTCTTCGGAAGATTCGAAATTCAACTGTTTAAAATGGTTCTTATAATCCTTGGCGCGGCTGCTATAAACACGCTTTGTGATCAGGTCGTGGATCATACCATATCGTTCCAATTGTGTTTTCAAATCCTTATTATTTAAGATCTTTATATTAAAAACATCTTTTAATACCGCTATTGCATGGAAAAGTTTTTGTTTGGGATATGCCCGAAAAAGCTCATCATATCTTTTGTGAATGTTATCCCAAGAATTGAGATCTTGTGATTTTATATCAAGGAATAAAGTATTCACGTCCTTTCCGGGTATTAACTGTCCTCCCAGATTTATCCATTCTTTTTCCCGTTTTTTGTCTGTATTACCAAGCACATAAAGCGACTCTTTTGACTGATTGGTTAAATGTACCATGATCTGTTCCATGCTGTAATAGAACAACATTTGCAGATATGCCTGATAGCCCTTAAAAGGTTTTAATATAACGCTTACTCTTTTCGAGCGTTCAAAGGAAGCATTATTCAGATAAATTCTATCAGGGTAATTATTTGCTATATCCTCTTTTGTAAAAGCAATTTCTTCTCTGTTATGCCCTTGTAATTTCAGCTCGTGTTCCAGCAGATCAAGAGAATCAATGATCTCTTCTCCCGTATCGGGAGCCAATGCGGCATATTCAATATTCTGTACACGGTATATGCGTTTATCTCTATTCAGATATTTCCACTCATTTCTTGCCATGGCATACATATTATACAACCACCAAAAAGCGGGCATAATTTCCAATTGATCTTTAGATACATTATTGTTTACTAAAGAAAACGGCAAATAAATATTGACTTCCGAGGGATAAGAGCCTTTTGCCATCAGAGTAAAAGAAGCAAAGGTACTGGGGTGTTTGATACTGGTGCACAAACCCGGCCAAAAACCTCTGCCGGCTTTTATTTCATTATCGTTTGCACGTGAATTATGGTTTGAACCCACGGTCGCGCCGGCCGCTATGTTCGACTGGCCCTTCACTAATGCGGCAACCAAAAATGAGTTGTTATGATGTTGTTCATGTGACGGAAAAATCAAGTTGTTCAGCACTTCACAACAAGATATTGTAGAATTTGAACCAAGAAATGAATTTATGAGCCGACCGCCATATTTAAGATTTGAATTTTCTCCCATAATAAATCGAACAGCCTTACATCCATAAAATATTCTACAACCGTAACCTACAATCCCATTTACCACTTCTACACCTTCACCAATTTGAGTTGGTGCTTCACTTGAAGAATTTATTGTGATGTTCTTTAGCTTATTGGCACCTTTTATATAACACATGGATCCGATTTTGGTATCTTTAATAATACGAGTATTTTTAATGACTGTCTGATCGCCCACTTCTCCGTAATATCCCCGAGCTTTATCAATATGCCGAAGTGTAATTGTCTTAAGTCGATCCATCAAGGTCGTATCATGACGATATCTTGCCCATATATATGCATCGGCAGGTATCATTCCATCAAAAGGCAGTATTTTCCTTGAACCTGTTTCATTCATTATATCCATCCACGTAAGAACGGATTCATCTTCCCCGTCTTTAAGAATCCCGTTACCAAATTTAGCGTGATTCGTCATGTTCATTTCATCAATATTAGTTAAGATACATGAATCGCCAATAATGTAATGCGACAAATAATGCACATTGTGAATGGCAGACATATCACCAATATCACAAGAAATGATCTGGCTGTTCGTCAATCCGACCGGAACTTCTAAATCGTGGTGACACAAGGTAGCATGCTGAATATTCCCCAATCTCACCATTCCATGAAATGAACAATTGCGTACAAGGGCGGGTTCAAACAGATCGCGGACAAAGATTATATCCCAATCGTCTGCGATATTTCCGTTTTTTACAAGTGCTTCAACTTCGGTAACGCGAAGTGAACGCCAATGACGGCTTGAATGAATTTGTTGTTTATTTCTTAAATAATATTCGTCTTTACCCTTAGGAAGAGAATCATTGGAAATATATTCAGAACCAATATTCTTCTTCTCCTGAATGAGAATTTTGTCTTTCATGACCTTGTTTTCCTCGCTTTTAAGCTGCTTGAATATACAAGGTTAAAAATACAAAAACAACGACAAATGTATAGACGCAATAACCAGCTTCGCAAAGGCTGCGCTGGTCAAGAATCGATGCCTGTATATTTTGTTTTATATTTTTGTCTTTTTACTTGAAAATGGCAACGCCGCTTTTATACTTGCCCGTGACAATTCTTATATTTTTTTCCGCTTCCGCAAGGACAGGGGTCGTTTCTTCCAATCTTTGGTTGAGTGCGTTTGATCGGTTGAGATTTGCCGGCTTGGGGAGCTTGGGGCTGAGATGGGGCTTGAGCGTTTTGAGCACTCTGAGAAAACCCCATGTTTTGAGTTGGAGCTTGTGTGACCCGCATGGGTTGTGCCCGTCTCTGAGGTTCTTCCTGTATGCGTATATCAGTGCGATACAGCAGGCGAAGCGTCGTTTTATTGATTTGCGCCAATAAATTCTGGAAAGATTCAAAGGCTTGCGATTTATAAATCAACAAGGGATCTTTTTGCCCATAAGCCTGCAGTCCCGCGCCTTCTTTGATCTGATCAAGTTCGTAAAGATGTTCTTTCCAAAGTCCATCAATGGAATTTAAATAAGCCCAACGCTCAAAATCACGCATAATCTCTTTGGGATAAAGTGTCAATTTGCGATTATACGTTTCTTTGGCTTGCTCAATAAAATATTTTTGTAGTTTTTCACGACTCATTTTTTGGTGATCACTGGGAATATCGCACATGAGTGTAGTCAGCATTTCTTGTCGCAAATCTTCCCACAGCCATTTATCTGGATTTGAATCAGCTGTATATTCTTTTATCATATTGGAAATAAATTCTTCCTGCATGGTATCAATTTCTTTTTGCAGGTTCCCACCCTCAAGAGCATAAGAGCGCCTGTCATATATGACTTCTCTTTGCTTATTCATAACATCATCATATTCAAGCAAATGTTTACGAATACCAAAGTTGCGTTCTTCCACGCGTTTTTGCGCGCGTTGGATCATTTTAGTCATCATGGGCATAGAGATCACTTCGTCATCCGGAATTGCATCCAACAATGCTTTACCGCGAAGATTTCCAAAAAGTCGCATTAAATCATCTTCAAGTGAAATAAAGAACACCGATTCTCCGGGATCGCCCTGTCGTCCGGCGCGACCTCGCAGCTGATTATCAATACGGCGTGATTCATGGCGTTCGGTACCTATGATCTTTAATCCACCTACAGCACGTACTTCATCAGTGATCTTAATATCCGTACCACGGCCCGCCATATTCGTTGCGATCGTAACGGCACTTGGCTGGCCGGCTAAAGAAACGACCTCAGCTTCACGGTGATGTTGCTTTGCGTTCAATACATTATGTGGAATTCCCGCACGTTTAAGATTCTTGCTAAGCATTTCAGAAATTTCAACGGAGATTGTTCCAACCAATACGGGCTGTCCTTTTTTAAAACATGCACTGATCTCTTGAATAATGGCATTGTGTTTGGCTTGACGACTTTTATATATTTGGTCGTTTGTATCTATTCTGATCACCGGTTTATTTGTGGGGATGGTTATAACCTGTAGGCCATAGATCTCTTCAAATTCGTTGGCTTCAGTTGCAGCCGTACCGGTCATACCGGCCAACTTATCGTACATTCTAAAATAATTTTGCAAAGTGATGGTAGCCAGGGTTTGGTTCTCACCTTCTATGCGAACCTTTTCTTTTGCTTCGATGGCTTGGTGTAAACCATCCGAATAACGACGACCGGGAAGAATACGACCCGTAAACTCATCTACAATGAGAACCTTGCCGTCTTTCACTACATATTCAACATCTTTTTCGTAAAGAGAATACGCACGTAATAGTTGCGTGATATTGTGGATCATTTCGCTGTTTTGAGCGTGATTTTTCTGAACTTTTGTTTTAGCTTTTTGCTTTTCTTCATCGGATAGTTCCATATCCTCGTCGATTTTAACAAATTCTTCACCAATATCGGGGATCACAAAATATTCGGGGTCTTCCGGATTCATAATCTTCCGGCCATCATCTGAAATCACAATAGTATGGCTTTTTTCATCAATTGCATAAAAAAGCATATCGTCAATCTCGTACAGGCGTTTTTCCTGCATATAATAGCTTTCGGTGCGAAATATTTTATCTTGAATATCCGCTTGTTGCATTAATTTCAAGAAGCGAAGATTCTTGGGTTCTCCATGCTGAACTTGAAGGAGCTTTGTCCCAAGTTCAAGCTCATGTTCTTTATCATCGGGTATGTGAGCGATCTCGTCAAGCAGTTGGTTGACTTTATGTTTTTGAGCACGAACAAGTTTTTCAACTTGTGGACGTAATTTTTTATAACGTTCATTGGAATTGGATTGTACGGGACCCGAAATGATCAGTGGTGTTCTTGCCTCATCAATCAAAACGGAGTCAACTTCATCAACTATAGCATAATAATGGTCGCGTTGGACCATATTTTCGTGATGTGTTGCCATATTATCGCGAAGATAATCAAAACCAAATTCATTATTTGTACCATAGACAATATCACAGGCATACTGTTCTTTTCGGTGAGTCGGGGGCATAGTGTTTAATATCTTGCCAACACTCAATCCAAGAAATTTATAAATCGCACCCATCCATTCGGCATCACGTTCGGCAAGATAATCGTTCACTGTAACAACATGGACACCGCGCTTAGTTAAAGCATTAAGAAAGATAGGCATCGTCGCAACAAGTGTTTTACCTTCACCCGTTTTCATCTCGGCGATATTGCCGTTATGAAGCACGTCTGCACCTAACAATTGAACATCAAAGGGAATCATGTTCCATTCAACTTCGTTGCCTAAAAGATTTACTTTTGTTCCCATTAAACGCTTACAAGCCTGTTTAACAATAGCAAATGCTTCAACTTTTAATTCATTAAGCGTTTCCTGCTCCGCTTCAAATATTGCGGCATCGGCAGCTTCGGCAGAAAGCTTGCTTTCCTCGGTTTTTTGCTTGGCTTCATTTCGACGATCAGCTATCAGGGAGATCATTTCTTGTGTACGAGAACGCAAATCATCATCGCTCATATCATTCATTGAATCATATTTAGCGTTAATCTCATCAACGATGGGCATCACTTTCTTCAGATAGCGATCGGAGGGTGTTCCGAAAAACTTTATAAGTATTTTATCAAAAATCATGTTTAATTTAACCTTCTTTAACGGGGCTTATTTCCGGGAGTAATATTTTTTCTTCAACTAAATCTTTATATATTCTGTCTAACATACCATTAACAAAAACGTGACTTTCTTCTGTAGAGAACTCCTTGGCCAGTTCAATGGCTTCAGATATTGTTACACGAGGCGGCACATCATCAATAAACATCATTTCCGCAATGGATTGGCGTAAAATGATCTTATCCATGAGTGTGATCCTCGAAAAGGCCCAGTTCTTTGAACGTTTCTTAATACGTTCGTCAAGCTGGTCAATTTCATTAACGGTTTTATGGATCAGCGTTCTAAAGAATTCTTCATCAAATTCCGGTTCTTCATTCAATAAAAGGCTTCTCTTGATCACATTATCGAGAATTTCATTCTCTTGTTGTAAATATGCATACAAATGCTGAATGCAAAGCATACGTGCATTACGGCGTAATTTTTTCATATATAAAAAGTCCTTTGAATAGAATCTAAGAAAAGAAAGCGTTTTTTCAATGATAGTCTCATAGCATATGAATATACTATCTTTTCCAAACGAAAGAAAAGAAATATGAGGAATTTTGTATCCTTTACTATTACTGATAAATTGTGTCTTCCTGCTGTGTTTTTATCCAAATACCTTTTATATTTATGAGTTAATAAAATAATATTTTGAGGATATTTGTATGAAAAAGTGGTCAATCATTTTCTTTTGCTTTTTAAGCATTTTACCTCTTCTTGCACAAAAGGATACCATGGATGAATATACTTTTTGCTCAGGCAACAACATAATGAACTATCTGGAAACAGAACCCATTTATACTGATATTTTCAAGGATCCGGAAAACCCCAATGAAAACGAGGCCATATCTGTCGCTTGGAATGCTTTCAATCATGCTTTTAGCATTGAGGGGCTGCCGCACGGGTTGATCTCTGAGATTTTTGGACCCGCGGCTCTTGAAAATATTAATAAAGGCATGGGTGTGATCGGAAACAATCTGGCATTGATCCAGATAGCAAGCGATTACAGCAATGATGACAAATTAAGCGCCATGAGCAATTCCGTAAAGAGCAGTATGTTTTATGCCATTGGTAAATGGGGTTGGAAATCACTTAAGATTGCCGGAGCCGGATTACAGGTCTTCGACTATATGTTAACATCTTTTGGCAATTATGCCGTCAGTGCACGCCAAGATGCGCTTGCGGAGGCATATAACAAATACTACAATAGTGGCATGGGGAAGCGCAATCTTACACAATGGAAAGAAATCATTAAAAAATTAAACGGGCAAGATGCAATCAAAAAAGAAATTGACAGTTACTTAAACTTATATTTTGAAGCCGATGCTCTTGACAAAAAAATATCGGGAGGATGGTACACAGACGAGGAAGTAAAAGCGGTTAAAGCAAATTATTCCAACACCTATTTGCTCCCCTATCTTAAGCCTTTATTTTTACGACTTGAAGAAGAGGCCAGACAAGAGCAGATACGAAAAATATGTGATAAATATAGAAAACTGATCGTAAAACTTAACGAGAAGAACACCTACCATATCACACTTGAGGCTCCCGAAGAAAAATACAGCTCTTGCAAAGTTGCGATCGAGGTGGAAAAGGACGGCAAAAAAGAGCCCTATGTAAAGGGAAATTTTGATGAAAATGGCAAATGTACATTATCCTTTACCAAATACTCACTTCTTATTAAATCGATAACAAAAGCACGGGCAGTCCTCCGTTACGAAACACCTGATGGGCCAAAAATGTTTTATCAGAATATTGATCTGAAAAAGACAAAATCCTCGATCACTTTTACCCTGCCTAAAGAGGAGGTTATAGAAAAAATTAAAGAAGACGTAAAAGATAAGACGAAAGCAAAGCAAGAAGAAAAACAGAAAACAGGGAATATAGATAAAAGCATCAAAAAAAACGAATCAGCACCGGTGTCCTATAAAGAAAAAACAGACAAGAAGGAAAAAATACCTGTCGATGTAAGCAATTTAACAAAAGCACTTTTTACTACAAACGGACTTCCGCTTAATGTGAAGATCAAAAAAACAAAAGAGACTTCGGATAAATATATTGGAACTTTGGTTCATGGCAAAATTCCCAAAGGAAATGTTCTAACCATCAACAAAATTACCGGTGAGATGTCATTAGTATATAAATTAAAAGGGCCATTTGCCCCTCAATTGCTTTGTAAGGGATTGCCGGTTGGTCCCAATACCTATTCCGGGGCAATTGTCACCAATGATGTAAATGCAGTGAATGTTGGGATATTTACTTTGGTGTTGTTGGGTAATTAATCACAGGGAATATTGTGAAATATACTATATTACTATCGCTGCTGCTTTATTTTCTTTTTGCCGCTTCCGGGAATGAGTTTTTTGATGATTTTAATTATGAAAGCTCCGGAGATACCTTGTTACGTCAACACGACTGGACTGTTGTTCACGGCGTGAACGCTCCTCCATCGGGAGCCAACTATTCCCGTGATCTTGTTACTTTCGAGCCGGCTCAACCGGGATCAAACAATCGACTGATGATCTTGGGGGCCAGAACAAACGGAGAGATTGCGAATATTGCGGTCAGTCGCATAGAGACACCTGCAGTCTTTCGCGAAGGAATCTTTGCGGCACGGGTCTTTTTTGATCACGCCCCTCATAAAACACAGGATGGAAATATTCGGGCCTTTTATCTTATTTCACCGTTGCATTTCCCCTCGGATACTTTGTATTCTGAATGCGACATAGAATATTTGTCCTATAATGTATGGGAAACATCGGGGGATACTCGCAGCACCGTATATTTTAATACATGGGAGACATATCAAACCGAACCTTATATTGCGGATCATGCTTTAAATTCTCAGCAGATAAATTTATCAGGCTGGCATATTTTGATCATCCAGATATCAGGCGGACATGTAAGTTATTTTCTTGATAAGTCCGATGAACCGCTTTTTGTTCACAAATATTCACCTGCCGGATCAACAGTATATCCAGAATCGTTGATGCATTTGGCTTTTGCCAATTGGATCACATCTACCTCAAATGAATTCACCAGATGGCGTAAAAGCAACTTACGAGTCGATTGGGTTTACCATGCAGCAGACACCACTCTGAACTTTGTTGAAATAAGGCAACGCATAAATGAATTGCAGAAAAATAATATTCTCTATCTAAACGAATTCGGGGAATAGGCCAAATTGATTTGAATGTTGAATTATTCTCCGGTTTCTTTTCGCTGATATACTTTTTCAAGATCAACAAGATGACAATAATCGGAATTCCAGCTTTTGGCAAATATTTGAGATATTTTTTTTGCCAATTTTATATTCTCAACGATCACACCAAGATTCCTGCCGTTGTAAAAATAGCTCTTTGACCAATTGGAAGTTCCCAACCAAAATTCTTTATCGTCGATAACCATGAACTTGCAATGTTCCACGCGCGCATAAGCGATATAACCTTCGCTTGCCTCCGGGATCGTTGAAAATTTTATGTCGATATTCGGTATTGCATGAAGCGATTTTATATAGTCGATACGCGGTGAATAAAAATTCCAGTCGGAAAGGATCATTTCAACTTTTACGCCACGAGCCGCCGCTTTTCGCAGAGCAAGATCCAGAGTTTCATAAAGATGTTTCTTCGACAATGGTGAATAGCTTAAAAGCTGAATGCGAATATTTTCTTCAGCTGAATCGATCAATCTTACCAGCTGTGTTTCATCCCAATTCCCCTTGTGATAAATGATTCTCGGATTACTGGCAGTTGGGATAAGAGATACTTTTCCAAGGTCTGCTATTTTCATTTCATACTTTTTGATATCGTCTGAGAACACGATATTACTTAACAAAGTGTTCGTATCTGCGTCCTCCGCGGATAAAGACCAATCCAATTCAAACAATTCTTTGTAAAACGAAACAAGTTTTTTGTTCTCTATTCCGATACCCAATTCATGAATGTGCTCAAGCGCCCGCCAGTCGAAATTCTGCGATCCCATAAAGATTTTCTTGTTGTCTGCGATAAAATATTTTGCGTGCAAAACGCCGCCGGTGATCTCATTTAATCGATATACCCGGACATCAATATTCACATGTTTATTTAATTCGTCAGCAGTTTCGGGATAAGTTTTATACATATTGCCATCAACGATAAATCGCACCTTAACACCACGATCCGCGGCATCATAAATAGCTGCCAGAACCGGTTCAAGTACATCGCCTTTTTTGTGAGAAATATAGAACTCGCCAAAGTCCAATGTTTTCTTAGCCGAATTGATCATCCCGATCCAGACTTCGGATGTATTGCGAATGTCATCATTGTCCAGCGTGGTTTCAATTGGGATACTTTCAACCAGTTCGATGAAATCCCCAGCGAAAAGACTCGTAGCGATAACAATAGTCAATATAATTACAATAATTTGTTTCATATTTATTCCTTTGTGGTATGCTTTGAATATTAAAACATTTACGCTAAAAATGAAAGGAGAAGAAATAATCAAAGGTGTGAGCCGGGTCACACTTGAATTTCTCTGCTTGAATAATGGGAAAATATTCTACTTATTTATGAATGAAGCAAAACTCAAATTTCAATAAATATCATTCAAAAACAATGCGTTTACGTGGTTGGAATTATTCTTCTGAAAGCATCTACTTTATTACAATAAGAACAAACTCGAAAGGTAATATATTAGGTGAAATAATCGATGGAGACATGCAAGCAAACAAAATTGGTCAAATTGCCGAAGAATTCATAAAAGAGATATCTAAATATTTTAACAACACCACAACACATGCCTCTGTTATCATGCCGGATCATGCCCATATACTATTAGAAATTAATAAACAAAGTAATAATAAGCCACACCATGGTGTGGTTTTACAATGTTTATCTCTGTCAGATGCATCACGCCATGGCGTGATGCGACTAAAACAAGGTGTCCAAATAGCGCCACGCTATATCGTAGCGAAGTTGGATATTAAACAGCTTTCAAAAGGTTCTTTATCAATCATTATAAATCAATATAAGGGTGCTGTAAAGGGTTATTGTAATAAAAACAATATCGAA
>CAYPTO010000007.1:10768-15478 GCA_964413625.1 uncultured bacterium | reverse complement strand
GTAGAAACCTAAACTGCTTTGACGACTTCCATTCTTGTTTGAAAAAACCATTGCCTGATCTTCACCTGTATTGACCCCATGTGATGTATATGTATTATAAATGAGTGTTTTGTTAGCCAAGTCAATTAGATAAAAGCGTTTATCGGTAGAAGGGCGTGAAAAGTCAATAATACTGATCAAAGAGTCGTTCTTAGGCGCAATCTTTGAATATCCTGTCATTGCCATGCGAAAAACATCTTTTTCCATTACGGGTGCCAGAGATGCTTCTTCGTATATCTTATCGATTGATGTCAAAGGCATGGGTGTTTTATTATAGTACATGGTAGAGCATCCTAAAAAAGCTGTTATTACTAATATGAATAATACAAAATTTTTCATAGCATGTTCCTTAATTATTTTTGATCATATTTAATAAACCGTTCTCAATGATCAATTTCTGGGCGGCATCACCAAGAGGATTAAAGCTATACGTATTATCTTCAATTTCTATATTAGCTTTTTTAAAGTTTACTTTAATTTTCCAAGTCGTATCAATAGTTAATTTATCGCTAGCGAAAGTTTTACGGAGATCATTGATCAGATCTGCACATTCAATAACAATAAAACCGTTGTTCAATGCATTTCGTTTATAAGTTTCACTAAATGATCCGGCGATTACGAGTTGAATACCTTTATGCTTGAATGCCGTTGCCGCTTGTTCACGTGAGCTTCCTGTACCAAAATTGAAACCACCGGCAAGAATATCGCCCTTGTGAACAATATTAACGAATTCAGGATCGTAATTTTCCATGACGACTTCAGCCTGTTGCTCATTTGTCATCGTATCATTATAGGTATATTTTCCCGGATAAATTCCATCAGTGTTCATGTTATCTTGTGGACAGTAGATCAAATTTCCTTCTATTTTCTCGGGGAAGCCATCTGTGATCTTTGTTGTCATGTTAAGTTCAGTTTTTGGCTTGCCTTCAATGCTAAATACAGGCTTATGTAGAGCATAATCATCAGCTGTGATGTATCCTTTAACGGCTGACATCGCAACGGTTAAAGGTGAACCAAGATATGCCTCGGACTCTTTTGAGCCCATACGACCCTTAAAATTGCGGTTTGTAGCTGAAATAGCGACTTCTCCGGCTTCAAGAAGTCCGGTACCTAAACCTATACACATTCCACAACCGGGTGGTAATTCAATAGCTCCGGCTTTTACAAGATTTTGCCATAATCCTTCATTCTCCAGCCTGTTTTGGATCTCTTTTGACGCACAAGCAATATAAAAATCAACTCCATCAGCTACTTTTTTTCCCTTTATATATTCTGAAGCAGCTACAAAATCTTCATATCTTCCGTTTACACAAGAAACAAGATATGCTTTGTTGATCGGGATATTTTTCTCGTTCATCTTTTCAGCAGAATACATTATTTTTACACCATGGGGACCGGAAACGATCGCTGAAATTGTACTGACATCAAGATGAACAATCTTAGCATAATAAGCATCAGGATCAGCTTTAAGATTATCTTTCTTCAAAAATGATATTGTCTGATCGTTGATCCTTGGATGTATATCTTGACCCTCATCGGAAGCAACACCCATTAGACCACGTTCTTTAATAAACTTATTGCGATTTTCATACCATTGGATAGTTTTTGAATCTACAGGAAAAAGTCCAACTAATGCTCCCCATTCTGTCGTCATATTTGCTATAGTAAGTCTTTGCTCAATGCTGATATAGTCTAAAGCTTCACCTTCAAATTCAAGAGCAAAATTTAGAACTTCATCATTTTTGAAAAGTCCGCAAAGCGCCAGGGCAATATCTTTTCCACTTACTCCGGGTGCCGGTTTTCCGCTCAAAATTACTTTTGCAATGGGCGGGATCTGCCACCATGTTTCACCCGTTACCCATAAGCCTGCTGCATCGGTACGTACGATTGGTGTTCCAAGGCATCCAAGTCCGCCATACATATTGGCATGGCTATCAGAAGCTACAGCGAGTGTATTGGGAAATGCATAACCCTCATCACACATGATCTGATGGCCGATACCGGTTTTTGCAGGATAAAAATCAATACCATAATTTCTTGCAAAGGCTTCGATCTTTGCATATTTCGCAAGGTTTTTTTCATCACTGCTTTGCACATTATGATCTAAAGCAAAAATAGGTTGGCGGGGATCATTAACTGTCATTTTACCAATTTCATTGAATTTTGGTATTACTGCACCGGTATTATCATGTGTAAGGACATGTTTTGGACGGATCATTACATAATCACCGCTGTGTACAGCTCTTTCGTGCTTAACGACAAATCGTTGCACGATTTTTTCAATCAAAGTTTGCTGCATGCTTAGTCTCCATGTTTGACTTAAATTAAAATAGTGAAATCTTGGAATAAAATCTATATAAAAAAAGAGCAGTCCCAATAATTCGGGACTGTTGTGAGTGCGGAAGGATTCGAACCTTCGACCAACGGCTTAAAAGGCCGCTGCTCTACCGACTGAGCTACGCACCCAGGTAAAAAAAGCTCAAAAGTATAAGTAAAAAACACAGTGAAAGCAAATGAAATGTTGAAAAAATCGGTAAAATCGCTTATAGAATATTTTATTTAAGAACAATGAAGCCTATGATCGAAAATTCCAAATAGATTGTTGTTTAAAACAAATTTATGTATCTTTTTAAATGGAAATTCAATCGACTCCCAAAGTAAAGTGTATTTTTGGATTGATCTACACAAATAGTAGTAACATAACGGCATGTATTGAGCATCTTGAAAAGGTATTTGGGCCTTCCGATATGATAAGTGAAGATTATTCTTTTAACATTACCGATTACTATGAAAATGAAATGGGAAGCGGGTTGAAGAAAAAGTTTATCTCATTCACTAATTTGATAGAGGCACAGAAGTTATCTGAGATCAAGCGCATATCGAATATTATTGAAGGGCATTATATTACGCTAAGTGGACGGAGCATTAATTTAGATCCCGGTTATTTAGATATGGATAAATTTGTGTTGGCATCTACAAAATATGGCCGACAAAAGATCTATTTGAATAAAGGAATATATGCGGACCCCACCTTATATTTTTTTAAAAAAGAATTTCATGCATATACTTGGAGCTTTCCCGATTTTACTAGTGGCATATATAATGACTTTTTTCTAAAAGTACGAATTCAATATAAACAGCAGATCAAAAACATATGATCGTCCTTTACATATTTCTTGGCTTGATTGCATTCCTTTTGCTTTTTACAGTTCTGGCAATTTTCATTCCTTTTAAAATGTATATAAAAGGGACATACTGGGGTAAAAATCCAACGGGCCAAATGGATGTTTATTGGATAAAATATTATATCGGTGCGAAATTGAGGATCAAAGATCTTGAATATATTCATATTCTAATTTGGTTCCTGGGTATTCCGATACCATTTCGTTTACCTTTATCTAAGAAAAAAACAAGTAAGAAAAACAAAGCAGATATAAAAAAGGATAAAGTGCAGGAAAGTACATCTCAGGAAATGGATAGCACAGCTAAAAAAGAGTCTAAGGAAAAGAAAAGTTTAAAGGAAAATATACTGGGGATACTTGAAGCAAAAGATAAGACTACTGAATTTTGGAATAAATATAAGGCTTATATTAAGAAGATTTTTGTGAGCTACATCACATTTTCATTAGAATTTGTTGAAGCTAAAGTTGGATTAAAAAATCCTGCACAAACCGGAAAAACGGCGGGAATCCTTTATTCTATCTTACCATTAACTAAATTAAAAAATGTTAATATTGCCTGGGATTACCAAAAACCAAATTTTAATATCGCTACAGGCGTAAAAATGACTATGAAGTTATATGGAATTCTTTGTACATTATTACAACTTTACCGGATCTATAAAAAGGACTTAAAAAATGAAACTTAACGATACTTTAGCTACGCTGCTTGATAAAGTTAAGACTTTAGCTAAAACAGAGACGGTCGTTGGTGAACCTATCGTTGTTAAAGACACTACATTGATCCCCATTTCAAAGATCAGTATTGGCTTTGCAACAGGTGGTGGCGAACACGGAACTGAAAATAATAAAAGTGGTGGCGATGGTGCCGGAGGGGGCATTTCTGTTACTCCCATAGCTGTTGTGGTTGTTAAAGAGGGTAAAGATTCCAAGCTACTCTGGCTAGAAAAAGGAGATAGATCAGTAAACAAGTTACTCGACTTGGTACCGAGCATTCTTGATCGGATCGCCCCAGAAGAGAAATAGGGGACGAAAAATATGTATCATATACTTGAAGAAATTCCATTATTTGATGGTGTTAAACCCAGTGTTTTAAAATCTATTTCAGAATACGTAAGTATTAAAAAGTATAAGCGGAACAAGAAAATCATTCAAGAAGATAATATGAATGAGCATTTTTATATTATTAAAAAGGGTGAAGTAAAAGTCTATCGTAAAAATAAATTTAATCAAGATATTGTATTGGCTCTTTTACAGGAAGGGGATTTTTTCGGTGAGCTGTCAATTTTAGATCAAAACGTAGCTTCGGCTAATGTTCTTACTATTCAACCAAGTGAATTGCTGTGCATACATGATCGTCAATTATTAAAGATTATAAAGACCATTCCTTGTATTGCGAATCATTTGTTTTATTATATGACCCAACGAATACGTTCTTGTGATGAATGTATAAAAAATCTTAATTGTCCCAATTCATTTGTTCGTGTAGGCT
>CAYPTO010000007.1:0-10758 GCA_964413625.1 uncultured bacterium | reverse complement strand
CAGGATATCGGAAAAATTGCTCTGTTATAATAACTAAAATTCCTTTTCAAAATAATATTGCATCACTTGCAGGAACCTCAAGGGAAACCGTATCCCGGGCTTTTAGTCGATTTGAAGAAAACGCTTATATCACCAAAACGGGAAGACATCTGGTTATCAATGATTATCCGAGATTCTACGAGGAATTTGCCTGATGACACAATTGCTTTATGCTCGCCGGGGTTTTCACTACAATAATTATAAATTTTATCTTGATGATCGTTTTGGAGAACGCGTTCAACGGGTTTCAATCGAAGGCGGTTTTACGTGTCCGAATCGTGATGGCTCAAAGGGTGTTGGGGGATGCATATATTGTAACCCCGATTCTTTTTCGCCGCCATACTCGGATCGGATATTTTCAATTCAGAAACAAATTAAGGAAGGTACCCGTTTTTTAAATGGGCGTTTTCGAGCTGATAAATTTATAGCTTATTTCCAAAATTATACCAATACCTATGCTCCTTTAAACAAGCTTGAAAAAATGTATCGAGAGGCTTTAGATCACCCTAAAGTTGTAGGTTTATCCGTTTCTACACGTCCGGATTGCATTGACGAGAACATACTTGCTCTATTGAAGGATATTTCAGCTAATTATGATGTGAATTTAGAATTTGGCTTAGAGTCGCTAAAAGATGAGTCTTTAATTTGGATGAATCGTTGCCATGATGTGAAAACCAGTTTGAAAGCTCTTGAAATAACTGATAAATATGAAATTGATGTAACTGCTCACATGATCTTGGGGCTGCCTACCGAGACGAAAGATGAGATGTTGAAAATGGCTAAAGAATTGAACGATTTACCGCTAAAATTTCTCAAGCTACATCATTTACAGATAATAAAGAATACAAAATTAGCGATTGAATATTCAAAAAGTCCTTTTCCCCTATTTAACTATGAAAAATATGTGGAATTCATTGCGAATTATATACGTTTATTAAGTCCAAAATTCATCCTCCAGCGTGTGATAACATCATCTCCTGATGATTGTTTGATCGCTCCCAAATGGCCACATACTACAACGGCTTTTATTATGTCATTGCAAAAATATATGCGAGATAATGATATGTATCAGGGCGATGAATTTAGTAAATAGTAGGAAAAAGATAGTAGGGGACGATCGCGACCGTTCCTCACATTATTTCATCAGCAGACATTTTTCGACAGTCTGAAACTTTCCTGAAGTATTAATAATAGAGGCCTTAACAAAATACAATCCAGAGGGCTGGTTTGATGCATCCCAATTCAGTTCGTATGTCCCCGGATATTGTTCGCCAATAAATAAAGTATCAACGATCTTCCCTTGGATATTATAGATGTTTATGTCAATCATGCTGACAATTGAAAGCTGATAATTTACCGACAATTGAGGATTAAACGGATTTGGATACACTGACATAAGGAAGTTGTTTTCAGGTACAGAGTTAATTGCAGTTATAGGAGCATCTTTGATCGTCATTGTTGTTATTACCGAACTGTTTGCAGGCAGATCAAAATAAGCATAAACCATTTTTGGTGTGCTTAAGGTATCAATTTGCATTAATGTGGCATGTAAGATAGAATCAACTTGTTTACCTGTTTCAAGTGGGAATTTAACCAGACAATCATGAAAAGTTGCATTTGAATTATTTGTGAATGTTACACTAAGTTGATCGGAACTGACAGTTTTTGTGATCAATTGGCCGTTATTACCCGCCTGAAAAGTTTTCATCGACGTAATAGTATTGTTACTTACCGTAACAAGCCGATACCAGCGATTGCCATCACAGGTTGAGCCCGTGCTGATATCATAAGGAAGCGTATAGTCTTCATTATTACTATGAACATGGCCCCAGAAAGCAGCATCTATCCCGAGTGAAGAAAGATCCAATTGGTTTTGAAAATCTTTATGATAAAATGCGATGATCAGATCTGCATTGGAATGAGCAGTGAGTTCGTTGTTTAACCATTGTAATTGTGAAGCGGTAAAACTATCACTGCCATAGATCTCTTCACGCCATCTGTCATAGTTATTATAGGCCTCAAGTCCGATGAAATGCGTATTTCCGTAATCGAATGAATAATTTTGAGTAGTTGTAGCTGAGGGATTGGTGTTGTTGAGATAATTCCAACCGAAATATTTCCACCAGGTACGTCTTGCGGTGCCATCTGAAGCAGGTGTAGAATCCCAACCGCCAAGATCGTGATTCCCTGAAACCAGAAAAAGAGGTACTTCCAATTCATGAAGTAATTTTTTAGCTCTGGAAATAGATGGAATACCCAATTCCTCAATTTCCCCATCATTTATAAAATCTCCTGTATGAAGAACAAAATCCGGATTAATAATATTGATATCATCTATCACGGCTCTAAAATCTAAAAGTTCTGTTGAATCTATTTCCAAGCCCTCTTCACCCCAAAAATGATGAGAAGGCATGTGAGTATCGGTTACATGAATAAATGAAAAATCATTTTTATATTTAGGGATCACATAAATTGCATGTTCTGAAATATCCATACTATCTGTTCCGGTACACATTATTTTAAGATCGTATAGCCCATAGAACATCGTTGAAGGTAAATAGGCTTCGAGTGTTCGAAGACCAAAAGGTGAGGAAATCGTACTTTCAATAAAATCGAGAGGATATTCATTCCCATTAAATAAAAGTGAAAGAGATTGTACTGACTCGGATTCTGCCAAATTGATCTTAACGTTAATGGTATCGCCGGGCAAAGACATGTTGGGTATATTGATTAGGGGAGATTGAATAATAGTAAGTGTATCATGCCCAATTGCACCAAAAGTAAATATAATATCCTGATGTGAGTTTTCTGAAATTGTGATAGATTGTTCATCATTTTGGCCATTTGCTATGACTCTGCAAATCCAGTTTCCTGTTTCTAAGCGCGAATTTGCCAATCCTAAGTTATCTGTATATACTTTCAGCGTTGGTTCTGATTCCATATCTTTTATAAACCAAATAAGTGCGTCATTTACAGCCTGATCTTCTTGGGAAACGGAGACTGTTACTTGTCCGGTTGAAATATCTTTCATATCAAGATAAGTGTCATAAATTCCTGCAAGATCTTCGGCAATTGTAAAATATCTTGTAATATTGGCAGAATTTCCAGCAAGTAAATTGGTTTCCTCTAACGTTACATCGCTCCAGTAACTACCGTGTGTAGCTTCAAAGTTTTCATTAGCTATGTAACCGTATTTGGTATTAGGCGTGTTTGAAGCTATCCAATCTGAAGTTAAATTTCCACCGGGTACAAAAGGATTACTTCCCCATGAAAATGCATCGCCCATGCCATAAGAATATATTGTTGAAGCAGATTGGTTGTGAAATTTTGTTTTTACTTTTAACATGGGAGTATTGTTATAAAGGACATAGTCGGTGATTATTGTTATAGCTGAATTATCGGAATCAACTCCACTTACCCGAATATTAGCTGAATCGTATGGAGTTCCGCTAGAAATAATTTGAATAGTGCTATAAATGGCTTGACGTGGGTAATCATTATTCAAATAAAGATACAATAGATCAAAATCATCACTCCCGCCTTCAAGAGTAGCATCAATACATAATCCCCCGGATTTTCCGGGATATTGAGTATTTGGAATATCTGAAATGATAAAACTTACACTGTCATTTTTTATTAAATAATCTCCAATAACTGCTGTTGTATGAGTCCCGGATAATAATTGGGAATCAGAGCTAATTTTTATTGCCTGAGCACCCCAAGAAAAGCTTATTAAACAAATAAGTAAAAATAGGTATTTTATCGATTTCATTTAATTCCTTTTGTAAAAATATATTGGCATTTGTTAAACTATTGTTTTTAAAATGATATTCAAAATATTTTTTAAATATTATTTTTCTCCATTTGATGTGACCTGTGGATATGAACCAATTCCCTTAGGACCACCAAGAAACTTCCCACCAGCAAAATAAGATAATAAGTAAAGAAACGCCAAATGATCATGGGCATAAATACGGGGATCGATCCGAACATGCTTGAAAAGAACAGATAAAAACCACCTTCGGATGCACCGGCGGCACCGGGTAAAGGTACAAGTGAAACAGCAAGGAAGAGAAAAGCTTGTAAGGTAAAAATAAGGATGAAGGGTTCCTGGTTTAATCCGAATGCCCTATAAATAAAATAGGGGATGGCAAAAAGAAAGGCCATATTGAAAATTGATATGAATATCGAAATCAAAAAATTTAGCATATTATTTTTAATATAAGCAGAAGAGATATTAAAATCATCGATCAGTTTGTCGATTTTAGCGTTCCTTTTTTCTTCTTTGCGAATAATTTTAATTTTACTCAAAAAATGAATAAACCTATGAACAATATTTTCTGTGACTTTCCGATTTAACATTCCCATTGAAATAAAAGCAACAGCGATCAAATTCAACAAAAACCCAATTGTGGTTAACCAAAATGCGTGGTGATAGTTTGTATAAAAGATACTACCTTTCAAAATCATTGCTACGATATACAAGAAACATAAAGACAACTCATAAACGATGAATTTTAGCGTAATGATCGCAGTTGATACACCTAAAGGAATTCCGTCATGTTTCATATAAACCACTTGCATGGGTTGCCCTCCGGATGCAAAAGGGGTTAACGCTCCATAATACAAGCCCATGATCCCGATTTTCAATGATTTGTTGAATTTTTGTTTAGTGAAAATATAGGATGTAATATGTCCCAGCAAGAGGGCGTCGCTAAGCCAAAATAAGATCACTGAAATGAAGGAAATGCCAATCCATTTTAAATTTATTCTAGGAAGAATTTCTTTTATTTCTTGAATTTCGTTGCTAAGTAGCCCGATTAAAAAGATTATAAAGATAGTGCCGAAAATATAAATAATTCGAAAAATATTCTGTCGTTTTTTCTTTTTTAACGATTTTTCATCCATATAACACGCTTGATGCCTTTCTCATAACGGTATTGGCGTAACGGAACTTATTTGGAAACGATTTTTTTGGTTATTGATGTTATTTTGACATAAATAAACATAAAAATCATTTGAAGATCTCGTTATGCAAAAATAAAACGCCTCTTTTAACAAGAGGCGTTTTTATTATAATCAAATAGTGCTCATCGGTTATTCAGCGAGCTTTTTGTAAATTTCCCAACGAGTGCGTGCATATTTCTCAAACCCTTTACGGAAACCTTCTACGTTTTCAGGGAAGGTGGTTTCAAGAGAGGAATAACGCTTTTCACCTTTCAGGAAATCGATCACTTCAAAGTTAGGTTCTTTTGAATCCAATATTAAGGGGTTCTTACCTTCAAGTGCCAACATTGGGTTATAACGATAAAGCAACCAGTATCCGGTTTCAACAGCTTTTTTCTCTTCTTTCTGACTAAAGCTCATATCGATACCGTGGTTAATACAAGGAGCGTAAGCAATTATGATGGAAGGACCGTCATAAGCTTCAGCTTCCTGAAAGGCTTTTACCAATTGATTCTTATTTGCACCCATAGCGACTGCAGCAACATAGATGTAACCATAAGTCATCAACATACGTCCAAGATCTTTCTTGATCGTTTTTTTACCGGATTCGGCAAACTTGGCAACGGCACCCAGAGGAGAAGCTTTTGATGCTTGTCCACCGGTATTGGAGTAAACTTCTGTGTCTAAAACAAGAATATTAATGTTCTTGCCGGATGCCAGAGTATGGTCCAAACCGCCGTAACCGATATCGTATGCCCAACCGTCACCGCCGAAAGCCCATACTGATTTATCAATAAAGTATGATTTTAATTCAGTGACTTTACGAATAACAGGATCTTTATCATCTTCTTTTCCAAGAAGAGTTTGGATCTTAACAGTATTTTCTTTGGCTTCATCTGAAATATCATTCCAGTTTTCGATTGACCATGTCAAAGCTTCTTTCAGATCTGTGGAAATATTCTGTGCCAGTAATTTTTGGACAAATGAACGTAACTGCTTGCGATTCGCATCAACTGCGAGGCGCATACCAAGTCCATATTCAGCATTATCTTCAAACAGAGAGTTGGCCCATGCAGGTCCATGTCCATCTTTGTTTTTACAGTAAGGGATTGTCGGGAATGTACCACCGTAAATGGAGGAACAACCTGTTGCATTTGCAATGACCATTCTATCGCCGAATAGTTGTGTGGTCAATTTAATATAAGGTGTTTCACCACAACCTGCACAGGCACCTGAGAATTCAAATAAAGGTTGTTTGAACTGTGAGCCCTTTACACTGAAAACTCGGCTTGAACCAAGCACATCGGTAGGAAGTGCATGAAAGAAGTCTTCATTGGCATTTTGACCTTCTTCGCGTTCACCTTCAGTCGGTCTAAGTTCAAGTGCATCAACCGGGCATTCGTTTACACAGACCGAACAACCCTGGCAATCTTCAATATAAACCTGGATCTTGAATTTTTTATCGGAATCTTTCCCTTTTACATCAAGAACATTGAATGATTCAGGTGCGCCTTCCAGGTCTGCGGGATCAATCAGTTTGGAACGGATCGCGGCGTGAGGACATACAAATGTACATTGATTACATTGGATACATTTGTCAGCGATCCAATGAGGTACAGCCGGAGCAACACCACGTTTTTCGAGAGCTGCAGTTCCGGTAGGGACATATCCATCGTAAGGTATGTTTGAGACGGGAATGCTATCGCCCTTTTCGCGCATGATGGGTTCAATCACATTTTTAGTGAAATCATCAGCATTATCCGGTATCAATTTAGCGAGTTCAGCTGCTACTTCGGGTAATTCTGCAGGAACCTTGATCTCTTGAAGAGCAGCTTCGGTAGCATCTACGGCTTTCCAATTCATTTCAATGACATCTTTACCTTTTTTCTTATAGGATTTTTCGATGGCATTTTTAATAAGTTGGATTGCTTCTTCTTTGGGAAGCACACCGGAAATAATAAAGAAAGCAGCTTGCATAACGGTATTAATACGACCACCCAAGCCAACATCTTCAGCGATCTTAAGAGCATTAACATTGTAGACTTTAATCTTATTGTCAATGATTATTTTTTGCATATCTTTTGTGAAGTGTGAAAATACCTCATCAGCTTCCCAGTTTGAGTTCAGCAAGAAAACACCATTTTCTTTGATACCTTCGATCACTTCATAACGACCAATAAACGCCTGATTATGGCATGCGATGAAATTAGCATTTTCAACAAGGTATTCAGATTGGATTTTTGATTTTCCAAAACGAAGATGTGAACGAGTGATACCCCCCGATTTCTTTGAATCGTACTGGAAGTAACCCTGAGCATACATATTGGTATTATCACCAATAATTTTGATTGAGTTTTTGTTGGCACCAACTGTACCATCAGAACCCAATCCCCAGAATTTAGCTGAGAATGTGCCTTCGGGAAGGGTGTTCAACTTTTCTTTGATCTCAAGAGATTTATTAGAAACATCATCTTTAATACCGACAGTAAAGCCATGAGTAGCTGCTCCGTCAGCATGGTCATAAACAGCTTTGACCATTGAAGGAGTGAATTCTTTAGAAGAAAGTCCATAGCGACCGCCAATAACAGAAACATCTTTATCTTTAAGGGCAACGACAACATCCAGATATAAAGGTTCACCTAATGAACCCGGTTCTTTTGTACGATCGAGAACGATCACTTTTTTAGCTGTTTCAGGAAGAGCGGCAATAAAAGCTTCAGCTGAGAAAGGACGATAGACATGAACATTAAGAAGGCCAAGTTTCTCACCTTTAGCATTCAAGTAATTGATCGTTTCTTCAATAGTATCACAAGCTGACCCCATTGCAATAATAACTTTATCGGCATCTTTAGCACCAACATAATCAAACAAATGGTATTGGCGACCGATAACCTTTGCAACTTTATCCATATATTCCTGGATAATAGCAGGGGTTTCATCGTACATATTATTGGTTGTTTCACGACCTTGAAAATAGACATCAGGATTTTGAGCACCGACTTTCAAACGTGGGTTTTCAGGATTCATTGCCCGGGCGCGGAACTCTTCAATGTATTTTTCTTCAACAAGACTTTTGATGGTATCATAGTCGATCATTTCAGTTTTTTGGATTTCATGAGAGTTACGGAAACCGTCAAAGAAATTCAAAAAAGGGACTTTTGATTTTAAGGTTGCAAGATGAGAAATGATAGCAAGGTCCATGATTTCTTGAATGTTAGAAGCAGCTACTAATGCGAAACCGGTATTCCGTGCTGACATAACATCAGAATGATCGCCAAAAATAGAGAGGGATTGAGCTGCAAGAGAGCGAGCGGAAACATGAAATACAGTTGGGAGCATTTCACCGGCGATCTTATGCATATTGGGCAGCATTAACATTAGGCCTTGAGATGCAGTAAACGTAGTTGTAAAAGCACCCGCTGAAAGTGAACCGTGAACGGCTCCGGAAGCACCGGCTTCTGATTGCATTTCGACAATATCAACAGTTTCGCCAAAAATATTCTTACGACCATTTGCTGACCAAAGATCAGCATATTGTCCCATGTCTGAAGAGGGAGTGATCGGATAGATCGCAGCAACATCGCTAAAAGCATAAGCGACATGAGCGGCGGCGGTATTTCCGTCAATTGTCTGTTTCTTAAATTTGCTCATTTTAACTCCTACTATATTTGCATTTTAATTGTATCCAACAACTTGAAAGATACAATTAAAAAGATGTGAGGTAAAGAGTTTTTTGGGAAAGTAATCACATAAATGTGTATCTCATTGAGCCAATTTTCTTAACTTTTTAAGAAAATTGGCTCAATGAGATTAATATCTTCGAAATGTTAATTTCCTAAATTCATATTGCTCTAAGAAATTTGAATAACTATTAATAAATTTTTGATACTGTTTGGGGTAGGGACAGATTTCTTTACGAACATCCAAAGACAAGAATTTGCTTTCTTTTTCATTAATCCAATCGCTATAATCAGAATATTCCCATTGTTCCGGTAAATCAACTATATCTTTTCTCACGGGATTCATGTGAATATACTTACACAATTGAAGAAGATGAATTCCATTATCAATGAATTTATGTTGAAGTGGTGACCTGAATATTGGTCCTTTACGTGAATACTTGTTATTAAAATATTTTGCATAGGAAATAAATGAATAGTTGAAGATCTTATATATTTTTTCTTCGCTGTCCTGTCTGATTAGGAAGTGATAATGGTTTGGCATTAAACAATATGCGAAAACACTTGAAGCGATCTTTTTTTGATTAACTGAAAATTTATATAAGAAATATTCATAATCCTCATTATCGTAAAATAGATCATAATCTTCAATAACATGATTGTAAATGTGAAAGGTTGAGTTTTTTTCAAAAACTTCATTTGTACACCGCAAAATCATGTCCCCCTCTTTACATAATTTAGTAAAAATTCAAATAGAATTACAGGTTAAATTTAAAAGTGTGATGCGGATCACAAAGTTTTTTTAATGTTAATTTGATTGACTCAATTAAATTAATTTTTAATAGAAGTCATGATATCAGGTGAATTAACGGTGATCACAGACGGATGGGACATCTTACATCTGCAAGCGGGTAACCCCATTGTCGAAGTGGTTGATACTTGACACCTTGGTAAGAACGAAGGTGATGAGCCAGTGGGTATTATTGTATTTTATGCGGGTGTAAAGGGAAAAGATATTACTAATTCTAAAGATGTGAAGTAATTCAGTCCAATTGACTCAATTTTCTTAACTCTATTATCTTTTTATTGTGATGAATCTTACAAAATTGCTTTTGATAGTAAAGATTATGTTAATAAAATTGAGTCAATGGAATATTTCATTTTGAATTTTTTATCCTAATCCCTAAACTACTTCGTTATGACTAAACACAAAGATCAATTCAAATGCTCAGCCTGCGATGGACTGACCGCCAAATGGCAGGGACAATGTCCGCATTGCGGAGAGTGGAATACATTGGAAGCTTATGAAGAAGTTATAATGTCTTCCAAACGAGTTAAAGCTGTAGGTTCACCCCCTCCTTTTTATTCATTATCTAACCCGAATGAGCCTTCACGCTATGCCAGTGGTATTGAGGAATTTGATCGCGTGGTAGGTGGCGGACTCATGGAAGGCAGTATTGTTCTCTTAGGAGGTGATCCGGGAATAGGGAAGTCCACTCTCGCATTGCAATTATGTAAAGAATATGTCGAAAAGAATATTAAGGTCTGTTATTTTTCCGGAGAAGAGTCGGTCGGGCAATTGGCTCAGCGGGCAAAACGACTTGATTTTAACAGTGATGCACTTAAGATCAGTAATGAAGTTGAATTAAGCAAAATGCTTGCCGGACTTGAATCGGAGAAACCTCAGGTTGCAGTCATTGATTCCATTCAAACGGCTTATTCTCCCAATTTGGATTCCTTGCCGGGTTCACCCAATCAAGTCCGTGAGTGTGCTTCAGAACTCATGACTTTGGGTAAGACAAAAAATATTACCATCATATTGGTCGGTCATATTACGAAAAGCGGTGTGATCGCCGGGCCGAAACTATTAGAACATATCGTCGATACGGTCCTATATCTTGAAGGAGATAAGCAGCATTATTTTAGGATATTGCGTTCGGTCAAGAATCGTTTTGGTGCGACGCACGAGATCGGGATCTTTGAAATGAAACAGGAAGGCTTGAAAGGTATCGAAAATCCCGGCGATATTTTCCTTAGCGAACGAAAAAAGGGTGCAACAGGTTCAGTTGTAACTTGCGGTATGGAAGGCTCA
>CAYPTO010000006.1:0-15624 GCA_964413625.1 uncultured bacterium | reverse complement strand
TTTCAATGATGAAAAAATACTATGATATTATCGTCGTTGGAGGGGGACATGCAGGCGTTGAGGCGACTCTTGCTTCTGCGCGTCTTGGTAAATCTACCGCACTAATAACAATAGAAAGAGCTGCTATTGCCCGCATGAGCTGTAATCCCGCCATTGGAGGATTGGCCAAAGGTCATCTTGTTCGTGAACTGGATGTTCTTGGTGGTGAAATGGGCAAAGCAATCGATAAAACAGGTATTCAATTTAAACTGTTAAATCGTTCAAAAGGTCGAGCCGTTTGGTCTCCGCGAGCTCAGGCGGATAAGATAAGATATGAACGTTACATGCAAGATATTCTTGGCAAACAACCCAATCTCGATATTATAGAATCAGATGCAAGGGCTCTTGATATACTAGAAAATGAACTTCGTGGTGTTTATTTGCATGATGGCACCCTAATAAATGCAAAAGCCTGCGTTCTGACCAATGGAACCTTTTTAAGGGGTAAGATCCATATTGGTAATGTGCAGATTCCCGCAGGTCGTTATGGTGAATTGCCATCTATAGGTATATCCGATCAATTGAAAAACATGGGATTTACCGTTGGCCGCCTTAAAACAGGTACACCTTCGAGAATAAGTAAGCGGTCAATAGATTTCTCCAAACTTGAGATCCAAACCGGAGATAAAGATCCCCGCCCGTTTTCACATTCAACCCATGATTTCGATCCACCCAATATTCCCTGCTGGCTGGCTTATACTCACGAACAAACACATGATATACTTAGATCAGCCCTTGACAGATCTCCACTTTATACGGGTAAAATTGATGGGGTTGGTCCACGTTATTGTCCAAGCATTGAAGATAAGATCGTTCGCTTTTCAGATAAAACCCAACATCAATTATTCCTTGAGCCAGAATGGGCCGGTTCGTCTCAATGGTATGTAAATGGATTTTCTTCATCATTGCCCATAGATATTCAAATTAAAGCTCTTCGTTCAATTCCCGGTTTGGAACAAGCTGAGTTTATAAAGATAGGATACGCAATTGAATATGATTATTTCCCCTCTTTCCAAATCCGTCGTTCCCTTGAAACAAAAATTATTTCGGGTTTATATTTTGCGGGTCAGATAAACGGTACCAGTGGATATGAAGAAGCGGCCGTGCAGGGATTTATGGCAGCAGTAAATGCAGCTAGAAAACTTGAAGAAAAATCCGCTCTCGTTTTAGAAAGGCATGAAGCATATATTGGGGTACTCATTGATGATCTTTGCTCTAAAGAGACCTCCGAACCCTATAGAATGTTTACCAGTCTCGCGGAATATCGCTTACTTTTGCGCTGGGACAATGCCCATCTAAGACTCCTTAATGCTTCAAAAGAGATCGGACTTCAAGATAATGCTATGCTTGATCTTTTTGATCGAGTTAAGAATGAGACTCATGTTCTGATTAAGAAATTTACAAAAATACGAGTAGCCCCCGGTAATCCGCTTAATATTCCATTGGACACAATATCTTCAATATCGCTTCTTGTCCGCCAACAGAAAATCGGTGAAAATCATGTAGCCGGTTTACAAAAATATTATTTCCCCGATTACCTCTTGGATTCTATTGATCAAGCTTACGTTCAAACACGATACGAAGGCTATATAGACCGGCAATCCAAACAAGTCAAAAAAATGAAGCAGCTTGAAGTAAAACGGATCCCTCAAAATTTTAATTATACAAGCATTCGCTCTCTTTCAAATGAGGGACGGGAAAAATTATTAAAATTCAAACCTGATACAATCGGACAGGCGAGTCGTATCCGGGGAATTTCCCCGGCGGATATTCAGGTGCTACTGATATTTCTTTCAAGATAGCTCAAATTTAGACTTCTATAAATCATTTCTATCCAACGATTTCTTCAATTTGCACATAAATGTATGTGTTTTTTGCTTTCTGCCTCTAAAAGTTCTTAAAATTTTAAATATTTAAATACAGTAAGATTTTCTTGTATTTGCACAATCAATCACTTACATTGTTCTCCAAGAAGGATTTGTTGTGTAGATTTAGATTAATTCTCCCTCTATACAAGACCTGGCCAGTATTTGGCAAAACACTATCGTTTAGTTTCGTGCGTAGGCGATTCGATAGTGAAATAGAATGCTACGCACAAAGATAAGGAATGGATATGAATATCTATGTAGGAAATCTGCCTTACGGCACCACTGATGAAGATCTTCAAAGCGCTTTTGGTGCATTTGGTGCAGTAACCAGTGTTAACATCATCAAAGACCGCGTAACAGGAAACTCAAAAGGTTTCGGATTTGTTGAAATGGACAATGATGATGAAGGACAAAAAGCTATTGACGAACTTAACGGCACAGAAATGCAAGGACGTAACTTGAAAGTTAATCTTGCTCGTCCCCGCACAGAACGCCCACGTCAAGAACGTAAATCCTGGTAACATTAAATAAAATATAATGTTCAAAGCTTCCGCATCTGCGGAAGCTTTTTTATTCCCTGTTAAAATTCGTAACCGTAATTTAATAGCTAGTGTTTGTGTCCAAGGCTATGATTTTTTATTGATAAAAATTATAGCCTCTCCAGTCTTACCGTTCATTTTTACATTTATTGGTTTCGCACTATGTATATGTTTGAAATATTTCCATTTCCCGATTTTTTTCATTGAGCGTAATAAGTCCCAATTAATAAAATCTTCTTCTTCACTTTGGTAGGGAACTGAAAAATAACCAATATTCATTGCCACAACATTATGGAAAAAGTGAGTGCCTTGTGATGGCGGTATATCGAAACCTTGAATACCAGATTCAACAATAACTTTTGATTGACTTATTTGACCGAATTGTATAGGTACTCCCAAAAATCTATCTTGGCTTCCCCATCTGCCGGGGCCTATTAAAATGTAATTGGTTTTTTCCTCCTTCATTTTTCTATTAATAGTATCTAGTTCTTGTTGAATGTTAAGAGTTTCTATTGAGCTAAAAGTTTCAGGTGGGCACCATATAATATCATGTAAGTCCTCTATGTCTCCGTTTCCCATTCCTTTTTTGGTATAAAGAATAATATCATTTTTTTTATAATTGCTTAATTTTACCGTTGTATTGCTATTTGATACTGCTAGTGGTCTAATTTGCAATAGATAAAATGTCGAATGCTTGTTTGTATCGCATTTACGATCAAGATCTAATGCAAATTCAATTTCAACCGGCATACCAAGCGCGGCTTCTCCAATTTCCAATAATCGATTAATAATATTACTTAAGGGGTAATAACCGTATTTCAAAATATTATCAAAAGTTATAATTCTTGGGCCCTTTCTGTTTAAGCCGGGCCACAGTCGATTATTTTGATAATCAAAAACGGAGGCAAGATGCTTTAGCCGCCCATGTTCTTCTGCTTTTGATAAGGGAATCTTAACCAATGTAGAAGATTCCAATCCACATAAGCCCATTTGATTACTGCGAAGATCAAGCGCATATAATTCTCGCTGAGCAGCCGATAACATATCTTCAACAGATAATAACCACACTTTTGGATGCTTTGGACAAAAGCGAAAGACATTACCTCCTTCGATAACCATTTTTCCCAAGCCCACGGCAAGTGATGCCATTCCGTCGCTATGCAATTGATTGTCAATTGGATAAAAATTATAAGATTGTGCAATTCCGCTTATGTGTGGATAATAGTAATCTTCGTTTTTTGTCCCCACTATCTCTTGAATGATCACGGCCATTTTCTCCTCATCAAGCTGGTGGCCTATATGCTCAATATATTGCTGTGTCCCTACGCTATACGAAGAAGCATAAATCAGTTTAATGGCATCCATTAGTTGCCTTAAGCGCATATCGGAGTCGGGATGATTATTTGCCAGCATATATGTTCTATAGATTCCGGCAAATGGTTGTGAATAACTGTCTTCCAATAATGACGAAGATCTTACCGCCAAGGGATAATCAACACGCTCTAAAAGACGAATTAATTTATTTGTAAGACTTTCAGAAAGATTGCCCGCTAAAAATATATTATCAATTTCTTCATCTACCATGTTCTCGTGGATTTTTGAATCGATGCGATTATGTTCAATAAAAAAATCATATTCATTAATTCCTATCGCAGCCGTGTTGGGTAATCCTATGTGAACACTATCAAAGGTTTTATCTGCGTCCATGTGCGTTAAAAGTGAATTTAAAAACGCCAGACCACGGCCCTTGCCCCCTAACGAACCTTCTGACAATAATATTATCTCGTTTTCTTCTGGTCTTGAATATTGGTGAAAACGGATGATCTCACCCTTATTCCTTGCATTTTGTACTTCAAGGACTTTCTTTGCCAGGTACCTTCGCATAGCGTCTGTATTCTCAAAATCTTTCATCTTCATACGACGAATATTACGGGCCAATTCTATCTCTCCGCGAGCCATTAACCATGCAGAAAAATGGTTGTTATCTGCATGATATATGATACTTTCTTCCGGAATAATTTGAATTTTTTCTTCGAATTCAGCCAAATAACTGGCTTTATCTAAGATATTCCCCTTTTTATCACGAAAAATAAAGTCTCCAAATCCCAAATTTTCCATAATAAAACTACGCAAACGGTGTAATAGATGCTTACTGTGTTTGTGAAGAAATGCAATATGGGCTTTTTCAGCTTTTTCTGCATTCTCAATTTCTGATGATAAAATAAGAGTTGCAAAATCACTTCCCTTTTTTTGCAATGTCTGCAAAAGATGGATCCCTGCTTCTTCGTCATCCTTTCCATTTCTGGGAAATCTCATATCTGTAAATATAGCAACAAGATTGTTTTTATAAGTTTCATAAATATCAATAGCTTCTTCATAGTTTTTCGCCAATAGCACCTTTGGCCGTGCTCTCATGCGATGTCGCTTCTCTCTTTCGTTTAATTCCTCAACGATTAAATGCTGCGTTTGCTTGACAACTTCTTCATATAAAAGCGGTAAAAACATAGAATAAAAATGGGGTGAATCTTCAACAAGCAAGATAACCCTAACTAAACCAGCTTTCGTATCATAAGCTACGTTCTTTTTGTCTTCAACGGTTTTTATTACGGCCAAAAACAGATTTGCATCACCCTTCCATACAAATATTTCATCAAAATCAAATTTGGGGTCTTTGCGCTCATCTACGATATTCATATCAGCCATAGATGTCAACAACAACACTACCGGTAGATCCCCTTGCGTTTCCCGCACCTCTCTTAAAACATCAAACGGACTAAACTTTCCGCTATGCAGTGTTGTAATAATAAGATCGTATTTGTTTGTTCTTATTTGTTTTATGGCCTCTTCACCGGTTGGAACAGAATCAATTTCGGGTGGTGAAGATAAGTTTAGTTCCATATACTCACCCATAACCTGTTCCCCCAAAAGTGCATCTCGCTCAAAAACAAAGGCGTCATATAGAGTTGATATTAGAAGAATTCTTTTTACACGATACTTCATTAATTTACGAAGAACATCATCGCCATATTTATATTTATTGTAATATTCTATAATGTTAAAATCACTCATTATTTCCACTCTCCATTAAAAACAAACGTTGCGGGGCCATCTAGCCAAATATCATAATATTTTTTAGAATCATTTTTAAAACGAACACTCAGTTTCCCACCCCTTGCATTAATGAAATATTTGTCATAAACAAATCCTTTGGAGTGGTGAACAATCGCTGCCGCAACTGAACCCGTCCCGCAAGAAAGTGTTTCATCCTCAACACCGCGCTCATATGTCCTAATTGAAATATGATTGCCGTTTTCCACCTTTATAAAATTTACATTACAGCCCTGAGGTGAGTACATTTTGTGTTCTCTTATCGCCTTCCCATAACCATATACGTCCATGTTTACCAGGTTATCCACATACTCCACATGGTGAATTGAGCCGGTATCCACCATGTATCCGTCACCCTTTTTTCTGATCTCGTAAACGTCTTTCATTTTCAGAGAAATCGAATCTCCATCAATGATCTTTGCACAATGTTCGCCATCAATAGCATTAAAATAGATGCCTTCATTCTTTCTTATGTGTCCGCAATCACGGGCAAAGGCAACCAAACATCGACCGCCGTTTCCACACATTGTTCCCTCATATCCATCGGCATTAAAATAGTGCATGGTAAAATCTTTGTTTGGGGAGTTCCGCAACAACATCAAGCCGTCAGCGCCAATGCCAAATTTTCGATCACAGAGTCTTTGGATCAACTTGTGGTCTTTATTGGGAAAATTGTTGCCTGTGTCATCGATAAGAATAAAGTCATTCCCGGCACCCTGGTATTTTGAAAATAAAATGCTCATTGAGCGGATCTCCAAATTATTCATGTAATAAAAATATAGGAATTTGCCACGTAAATACCAAATAACAAAAAAATGTATGTTTCACGTGAAACAGTCCCGATTGGCAATATAAATTCTAACTCGATTTTTATTTTTAACATAAAATGAATTTTGTAATATTGGCCATGTTAACAAAAACTCAAAAAAGTGTTTCACGTGAAACATCTGGGGTCTCAGATATTTTAGAACTCTTCCGTAATGACCATGATTTTATGTTGGCAATATCTCTTTTAGAGCATCGGAATTCTCTTGTTTTAAACACGGGCAATTCAACTTTCGTTTTAATTTGGCTAAAAATGCTCCGAGATCGAGGTTATTTCCCTTTGGTTGTATTTGACAAAGAGCGTGACGCGGAGGCTTTTTATGCCGACGCTCTTGGGTTCTTTTCGCCGAACTCGCTGTCTTGGATCCCCTTATTCTCCGGCGGATCTTCTATGCGAGAAAATCCTGCTTTAGAAAATCACATTTCTCGTTTTTTGGACAATCACTACAACAACACTCTGGATATTATTTTATCTTCAGATCAAATATTTAAACAAAAAGTACCTGACAAAGTAGGGCTTCGCGAAAATATCCTCCGTTTCTCTGTGGGAAACGAAATGAGCTATTCTTCCCTTTCTGAACGGTTGGTTAAAATGGGTTATCAGCGTAGTGGTGCGACAGAATATTGCGGCGAATTTGCCATTCGCGGCGGGATTATTGACATCTATGCCTACGGAGAAACTTATCCGTTCCGAATTGAGTTCTTTGGCGACAGCATTGAATCTGTAAGACGCTTCAACCCCGGTGATCAAAATACCTTCGATTCTTGTAAAGATGTCTATGTGCGTCCGGCATCCTTTTCTGTTTTTTCACATTCCACTATCTTGGATATTCTTCCCAAAAATACGGTCGTAGTAAAAATCTTGGACCAAGATACTGATGAACAAATGAGTTTTTATGATAGCGCTATTCCTTTTAAACAGGTTTCTTTTAAAACCGCTGAGCCCGGCGCGGATGTGCATTTCTCAATGTCTGATATCGAGCCACCAACAAAAGCAGATTCTTCTAAATTTTATGAGCATATTTTGAATGAACACCGCCATGTTTTGGTCTTTACCGAACATGATCTTCTAAAAGAATCTTTTCGAGAAAAATTGGGAGAGAAAGCATCTTATTACCACATTAATGTAAGTGTTGGTTTTCAATATAAACCCCTTGATCTTGTTCTTCTCTCCGGTCGTGAAATTTTTCATAAAGAACACTATGTAAACCCAAACAAACGTTTTATTCCCGAAAGATCATCAAGGGTGGAAACTTTGGATTCTTTAGAATATGGAGAAGCCGTTGTCCATGTTGATTATGGTATAGGCTTATATCGCGGCATAGAACTTCTTGAATTCCGGGGAATTAAACAAGAAGCTATGGTGGTTGAATATAAAAATAAAGACCGTGTTTTTGTACCGATTCGATATATGAACAAAATCTTTAAATATAGTAGCGAAAAACCTACTGAAATTCATTTGGACCAAATAGGAAGTTCTCGCTGGGAACACGCAAAAGCATCAACCAGGAATTATTTAAAAAAAGCTGCGTTTGATTTGTTGGCGCTTTATCGCGATCGTAAAAAACTTTCCGGGTTTGCTTTTCATCCGGACACACCGGACACACTGCAGCTCGAGGCAAGTTTTCCCTATGAAGAAACACCAGACCAGTTGCGCGCAATTCAAGACATAAAAAATGATATGGAGCGTGATCGGATCATGGATCGGCTTGTTTGTGGAGATGTGGGTTTTGGAAAAACAGAGGTAGCTATACGCGCAGCTTTTAAATCCGTTTATTCCGGAAAACAAGTTGCCGTTCTGGTCCCAACTACAATGCTTTGTTTTCAACATTATGAAAGTTTTTACGAGAGACTTGAAGCCTTTGGCGTCAAAGTAAGTTATATAAACCGTTTTGTTAGCCCTAAAGTCTTAAAAGAACGGCTTGAAGGAGTTAAAAACGGACAAATAGACATCCTGGTCGGCACGCACAAAATATTGTCTAACAACCTGTTATTTAAGGACTTGGGGCTTCTAATAATTGATGAGGAACATCGCTTTGGGGTTAACCACAAAGAGAAGATCCAAAACATGAAACGGCTTGTTGATGTCCTAACTCTTACGGCCACCCCCATCCCCCGCACTTTACAGCTTTCTCTTGTCGGCTTGAGAGATATAACCAAGATCAATACACCACCCAAAGAAAGGCTGCCTATCTCTACCAAGATCATGTACTGGAGTGATGTTGATATTAAAGCTGCCATACAAAGAGAATTAGAAAGAAACGGACAGGTTTTTATTCTACATAATATTATTGAAGAACAGCCCGCGCTTCAGGAAAAAATTGAAGAAATGTTTCCCTCTTTTGGTGTTAGAACGGCACATGGTAAAATGACCGGTAAGGAACTTGAAAACACAATGCTTGATTTTCACCACCATCGTTTTGATATTTTGATATCAACCACAATAATTGAATCTGGGATTGATGTCCCTAACGCCAATACTCTGATAGTCATGAACGCCCATAATTTTGGCCTTTCCCAGTTATATCAAATTCGGGGACGTGTTGGTCGGTCATATAGAAAAGCATTCGCCTATCTTGTTGTTCCCCGTGGAAAACACATTAATCCAACCGCAATGAAGCGTCTGCAAACACTAGAATATTATACGGACCTTGGTTCGGGTTATCAAATCGCCATGCGAGATCTTGAGATCAGGGGTGCAGGCTCACTTTTTGGAGTTGAACAAAGTGGTCATATAAACAGATTGGGATATGCTTATTTTAATCGTCTGTTTACTGAAGAGGTTGAAACGTTAAAATTGAAAAATTTGAATATAGAAACAAGCATGAATAACGTGGTAGATATTCACCTTGAACAGGCTGCCTATTTTCCCGATAACTATATTGATAATAAAGATGTTCGCATTTCATGTTATCGTAAAATATCCGAGATCCTTTCTTCAAACAAAGAAGACCAACATGTTCTTCAAGTTCTCGAACATCTTAATTGGTCAATAAGGGATCGTTTTGGGCAACTGCCACCTGAGGCAAAAAATCTCTTCGCCGAAGCACGGCTTGCATTATGGTTGAGAAATTTCCATATTGAATCAATGGTAAAAAAAGATGATTCTTTGGTTGTGGTGTTTCAAAAGAACGCCCCCTTGTCACAGCTTCAAATTTCAGCAGGAAAATTTTTGCATATATTAAATGAGCACAACATAGACATTGAATTTATATCTAAAAAACATTTGTCTGCAAAAGTCGGTATTGGTTTCCTCTCGGCGTTTTTTGAGGGAACAAATAAACTACAGTAAGTATTGATGCAATAAATAAACATTTTATTTTGATTGCTTGTGTGTTAAATTTTCTTAATAAAATTGGAGTATATATGAAACGTTTTGTTCTGCTTGTGTTTCTAATGGGTCTTATGGCCACATCCTGTACAATAATGACAGATAAAGATATTGCTGTGGTTAATGGAAATAAAATTTCTACAGAAGAACTTTACAAATACACCCCGCAAGAAAGTTTTGAAAATATGACCCCGGAAGAAAAAGAACTTCAGGTTAAAAAAGTATGCGATGATTATCTTGCACGTTATTTTCTTGAAGATCAGGGGGATCTTGATTCTGGTGCTGTTATGTGGGAAATTCATAGCTGGGAAATTCGCGAGCTGGCAAATGGGGCTTATCAAAATTTAGTCATCGATAAATTGCTTACCGAAAAAGCAAAAAAAGCCATATACGATAAAATGAAATACGAACTAAACGTAAGCCATATTCTTATTGCCTTTGACAATATCCGTAATCTTAACAGCCGTAGCCGCAAAGAAGCCGAAGCGTTGGTTGAAAAACTTTCCGATACTTTAACATTTGAAAATTTTGATGATCTGGTTGTTTTATACTCTGATGATCCGAGCAAAGAAAATAATGGCGGCAATTTCGGTTGGAGGCAACTTGGTTATTTTGTGGAAAAATTTGAGGACGCCGCTTATGCGCTTGAGCCCGGCCAAATATCAGGGCCGATTGAAACTGATCTTGGTTTTCATTTTATAAAGCTTAACGGGCGTCGCGACATTCCTATTGAACCCTATGAAAATTTGCTGGTCGATATCCGGGAAATAATTTTCAATCGTTGGCAGTCTAAATTTTTAAACCGTGAAACCACTGTATTTGATTCGCTTACTACAGCTCGCCCCCTTGTTTATAAAGATTCTTTGCTGGCAGATTTTATTGAGCGCTATAACCGATTATCTACAAATGTATTTTATTCCGAACAATTTACTTCTTACGATATTCTTGATATATTTAGTGATACACTGACCCTTGGTTATATTGGAGACACCCCCCTTAATAAAGCATGGATCATAGAATATTTAAAATTAACAAACACTCAAATGCCCCCGCGTTTTATTAATCTGCGCTCATTTACCAGTTTTGTAAACCAAAACTATATAGGCTCACTTCTTTACGGTGCTGCAAAAAACATGAAGCTAAATAAAAACAAAGATTATATAAAAACCAGAAATGTTTTTCTTGCTCAAAAATCGGCCAGTCTTTTTGATAAACTTTATGTCTTTGAAAAAATCAATCCAAGCAAACAAGAATTAATCGATTTTTATAATGAATTCAAAGATGAACTATATAGTTATGAGCCTCGTGTTCGCGTTCGAGAGGTTTTATTGGAAGATTCCACTTTTGCTAAAGAAATCAAAACCCGTGCACAAAATGGTGAAAGCATGGCAGACCTGGCAACAGAATATTCCATTAGAAATATTGGCAAAAAGAATAAGGGGTTAATTCCGCCTGTAAAAAAAGATCAATATGGAAAAATGAGTATTGCTGCATTCAATATGCTTGATGGTGAAATTGGCGGCCCTTTTCAAATCGGTGAGCATTTTTCTGTTATTCAAAGAATTGAATATATACCTAAAACATACCGCGATCTTAAATCTGTCGATTATCGCTTAAAAACAGATTACAGAAAACACCATATGGACGAAAAGCGACAAGAGCAAAAAACCATGTTGAACAATACTTACTCTGTGAGGATAAACTCATCGCTTCTAAAATAAAACATATTGTTTCTCTCTTTTTGGTTCTGCTGGTGTTATCCGGATGTGATATTTTATTCTTTCGGAATGATCCTGTTATTGCCCGGGTTCGGTGGCGACGCCTTCATACATCAGAGGTTAATAGGGTGTTAGGTGAATCATTCTCTTCACAAAGCCGGGATCAGTTTGTAGAACAGTGGGTTAATCAACAATTGTGGGATATTGAAGCTAAAAAACATGTTCGTTTAAATCCAGAGTTGCGAGCCATGGTTGATCAATATCAATCATCTCTTCTTATTCGACAGTTTCAGGAAAATCATATTTTAAACAAAATTATGATACACGAAAGTGATGTGCTTGAATACTACAACGAACATCGGGATGAATTTACAACACACAAACCGACCGCTTTTGTTGAAATATATACAACACCCTCTCTTGATGCGGCAAATGATGTTTTTAATAGCTTAAAAAAAACCGCGCGCCCGACAATACCCGCACAATTAAAACTGGTCCAAAAAGACGATTGCGTAGATCCTGTTGATAAGGCTATTTTTTCAAACAATAAAAGAACTGTCGTAGGACCAATTGCTTATTTTAATCAATATTTCATTGTTTCAATTATTGAATATTACCCTGAAAATTCTTTGCTTCGTGTGGAACATGTTCGGGATGATATCATACAAAAACTGCAAATAATCGCACGGTCGAACACGTTGCTGCAAAAACAAAAAGAATTAAAGGATAACATTAATGTCAAAATTTTCAAAACTTCTGATCGCTAATATTTTACTTGTTGGCGCTCTTTTTCTTCCCGCACAACAACTTGTTGATGGTATTGCCGCCATTGTGGGGGAAAATATTATTCTCTATTCGGAAATGAACCAGTATGCATTTGAAATGGCACAACAAAGCGGTATAGATGTTTATAATGACCCTCAGGCTTTTAGCAATATTCAACAACAAGCTCTTCGAGATTTGGTAAATTCAAAGATTATTCTTCTTCAAGCCGAGGCAGATTCAATTGAAATCAACGAACGAAATGTTGAAATGACTACCGAGCAACAGGTTAAACAATATATTGAAATGGCCGGCTCTGAAGAAATGCTAGAGACATATTTTGACACACCCATTAAAAAAATTCGTGAAATGCTATATGAGCGTGTTAAAAGCTCTATGGTTTCACAACAACTTCAAAGCGAAAAATTTTCGAAAATAAAAATTTCCCGGCCGGAAGTTGTTGACTTTTACAATGCCAACAAGGATTCACTTCCCGATCTTCCGGAGCGTATAGATATTGATCACATTCTTATCACCGAGAAGCCCTCTCCCGAATCTAAACAAAAAACCCTGGATATGATAAATAAAGTAAGAAATGAGATCATAGCGGGCACTCAAAGCTTTGAAGATGCCGCTTTTCAGTATTCGCAAGATCCGGGCTCTGCTGAAGACGGTGGTGACCTGGGATTCGTTCCCAAGGGAACCTTTGTTCCGGAGTTTGAAAAGGCAGCTTTCGCTCTTCAACCCGGTGAAATTTCAAAACCCATTGAAACACAATTTGGTTTTCACTTGATCAAGATGATTGAAACACGTGGCGAATTAATCCATGTTCGTCATATTTTATTCTCCATTCAAACTACTGAATCAGATAATCAATATGTTATTAACCTGTTATCCACATTGCGAGACAGTATCTTGGAAGGTGGTGATTTTGAGTATTTTGCAAGAAAATACAGTGAAGATCCCGATGTAAAGATGAATGGTGGGCACTTGGGTGAATTTGCTATAGAAACACTACAAATACCTGAATTTGGAGAGGTCGCTGAGAACATGAAAGAGGGAGAAATATCAGAACCGTTTATTTCCCCTTACGGCTTTCATATACTACGTTTAAACAAGCATATTCCTGCGGAAGAAATCAGTTTAAAAAATCATTATCCCATACTTGAAAATATGGCCTTAAACCAAAAACAATCGGCTTTTTGGAAAAACTGGATGGAAAGTTTATATGGAAAATACTATGTGGAAATAAAATTCTAATTTTGGGATAAATTTAATAATTCTTCTTCATCTTTAAGTGTAATGCTTTTATGTAATGATTTATCCACATTCCTCATATACTTATCCACTTTATAAGACTTTTATAATTCACTCATAATAAAGTATATTAAAGAACTCTTCACGAAATTCACACTATTAAGAATTTTACTATGTATTTTAAAGAAAAAGATATTAAATTAAAGAACGTTGCTATTTATAAATGATTGAGGTGATAAATGAAATTTACTGTTTCAAAAGAAAATTTTTTCAATGTCTTGCAAAAGGTATCCAATGTTACACCTGTAAGATCTACTTTACCCATTTTGTCTTGTATTCTTTTTACCGTAAAAAACAATACGCTTAAAATGCGTTCTACGGACCTTGAAATAACAATGGCCGCTTCTTGTGATATTCAAATGGAAGAAGAAGGAGCCATTGCAATTCCAAGTAAAATCATTAAAGAGATAACAGGCGAACTCCCCAACACTCTTTTAAACTTTCATGTTGAAGATGAACAAGTTATTATAACAACGGAATCAGGTGGTGAATATAAAATTATGGGTCATCCGGCAATGGAATTTCCCACCGAACCAATCGTTGACGATAGTAAAATCATTACACTTCAAGCAGAAAAATTTAAACGAATTGTTGAAAAAACAGGATTTGCCGTAAGCCGAGATGAAATGAAGGTAGCTTTAAATGGTGTTCTGTTTCAATTTAATGAAAATGAATTACGTGCCGTTTCTACTGATGGTCATCGTTTGGTTAAATATACACTAAAAGAATTTCAGGGAGCTGAAGATATTAAAGATATTATTGTTCCACCTAAATTTTTAAATTTATGTGTAAGCAGTATTAAGGACGTTGAGTTTGTTACATTTCGTATCGGACACAACCATGTCCTGCTTGAATTGGAAAGTACCACAATTTATTCACGGATCATTGAAGAACGTTTTCCTGATTATGAAAGTGTAATACCGGCAGAGAACGACAAAAAAATACTCGTTGATATTGACCAGTTATTATCGGTGGTAAAACGCGTAGGGATCTTTGCAAGCAAAAATACACGACAGATATCGCTTAGTTTTTCACATAACAAGGCATTAATTAAAGCAGAAGACATTGAAACTGCTTCTACAGCTAAAGAAGAACTTATGCTTAAATATAAAGGTGAAGATTTTGTTATTGGATATAATTCGGATTATTTACGAGAAATGATCAGACATATAGATGGTGATAAAGTTGATATTCATCTAAAAAATGCACTTATGGCGGGGCTGTTTTTTCCAACAGAACAAATAGCGGACGAAGAGATATTGTTTCTTTTAATGCCCATTAGGCTAATGTAAATAATTATTAATAAACATTTTCAGGAGAATAAAATGAAAAATACGATTTCAATTATCGTTATAGGCGTTTTATTATTATTTTATTTTTCCCTTATCTATTATTCCAATGGAACAAATGCCCTGATGTTAACCCAAAAAAAATGAGATCCGGCTTGCTATTGGGGTAAAAGGATTTGGTGAAGATATTCATTCGGCCTATGCCTTAAGCGATAAATTTGGAGTACAATTTAATGCCAATTTATTGAATGTAGCAGCCAAGGAATTTGGCACCGAATATTGCAATGGAAATTATTATAAAGAAATCGCATTTGGGTATTTTAAGGAAATGATACCCCGTATTGTTTTTGAAATATATTTAAGTATAGGGATGGGGAAAGTATATCGGAAAATTTAGACAGCGGAACACTTCGCATAACAAATTATAACAAACTATATTTACAACAGGACATTGGCCTACATTTAAAAATTTTTTTTTGGCCTTTGCCGTGCGGGAGGCTTACGTTAATGGTTCAAAAACCAAGATAAATAGTGTTGATTAGAATATTCAACAGATGGGTGCTTTTTTGAACCGATTTTGTTTTTAGCCTCAAGGTTTGAAAAATTTAAGATCAGCGCACAAGCAGATATGTTAGACAGTCAAATCAATTGGATTAACAGTTATACACCAGTTGTTTTTATAGTTGGCGTTGAGTATAGATTTATTTTAGAATAAAAATTTGTCTGCAAATAGAAATAATGTCAATTTTTAACCAAAAATATTATAATAGACTAACCCGTTGTGTGAAATAGAATAGAAAAAGAGGTGTGCATGTCGCTACAATTTAT
>CAYPTO010000005.1:0-15650 GCA_964413625.1 uncultured bacterium | reverse complement strand
ACAATACCCAAGAGGGCGTTCATGTTTGCACCGTCCATGTACATAAGACCGTCCACATTGTGTACCAATTTAGATATTTCAAGAACATTCTTTTCAAATACACCCAAGGTATTGGGGTTGGTTAGCATAAATCCCGCGACTTCATCGCTTAACTTTGCCTTAAGATCATCAAGATCAACCAAACCGTCTTTTGTCGATTTTACGGTCACAGGGTTATATCCCCCCAGATGAACGGAAGATGGATTTGTACCATGGGCAGAATCCGGAATAAGGATGGTGGTCTTATGATTGCCCTTGGCTTTATGGTAGGCACGCATAATCATCACACCTGTGAGCTCACCGTGAGAGCCGGCTGCCGGTTGAAGCGTGAATCGTTTCATGCCGGTAATGACACAGAGATATTGCTCAACATCGTAATAGATCTTTAATGCAGACTGTATGGTACTTTCTTCCTGAAACGGATGGATCTCAGAGAGGCATGGATCTCCCGCTACAGCTTCATTGATCTTGGGATTATATTTCATCGTGCACGATCCCAGCGGATAGAAATCCTTATCGACATGATGATTCAATGCCGAAAGATTTACATAATGGCGAACAACTTCCGGTTCGCTAATCTCGGGTAATCCACATTCTTGGGAACGCAGTAGGTTTTTGGGAATGTAATTTTCTATGGGATACTCAGGTACATCACATGACGGGAGCACAAGGCTCTGTTTACCTTTGGCTGAACGCTCGATCAATAATTTTCTTTCCATACTGGTCTTATCCTCTTCTTTAAGAACAGATAAAAAGTTATTAAAATATTTTCTACTATCAAAATGCTTTCGTATTATATATAATTGTTTAACAGGAGACAACTAAATGAGAAAAACCTTGATAATATTTTTATTGCTTGTTATTTCAAGTATAATGTTAGCTGTTCCAGCTAGTCCGGAACCTGCTGTAATCAACTATGAAGATGGTCGCACATTAACGGTTTACCTGCATGGTGATGAAAGTTGCTCATGGTATGAAACAAAAGACGGACTTCGTGTTGAAAGAAATGATCAAGATGTTTTTGAATATACCATGCCCCTGGTATTGGGGAAAAGCACAAAATCCGGTGTTGTTGCCCACGATCAATATTTGAGGAGTGATGAAGAAATTAATTTTATAACCTCAATTGTCGATTATGATAAATATCCAATAACTATTGCACAGCCCAATATTCAGCTTAACAGTGTTTCTGCTCCCGGTCCTTCAAGCGATCCTTTCGGTCATACGGATTTCCCAACCTTGGGCACCAAAAAATTCCTGCTTATTCTTGCAGAATTTGCCGACAATTCTTTTACCCATACTCCGACTGATTTTGATAGTTTGATGAACGCAAAAAATTATACGTACAACAATGCGGTTGGTTCTGTAAATGCATTTTATAAGGCAACATCATTTGATCGTTTTGATCCACAATTCGATGTTGTAGGACCTGTAAAATTATCACAAAATATGGAATTTTACGGTAATAATACAAGTGGCGATACGCAGTTTTTTGTCAAAGAAGCGGTTACATTAGCTGATACACTGGTAAATTATGCCGATTATGACAACGATAATGATGGCTACGTTGATAATATTTATATTATTTATGCAGGTTATGGTGAGTGCTTTTCGGGTGCCGATCCCAACACAATATGGCCGCATCGTTCTGCTCTTTACCAATATCATCCTGTGTTAGATGATAAAAAATTTTACGACTATTCCACGTCTATGGAATTTTACGGAACAAGTGGAACAACACGAACGTCTGTGGGTGTTATTTGTCATGAATTTGGACATGTTTGCGGGTTGCCGGATTTTTACGATACCGATTATGATGAAAGTGGTGGCGACTGCGGAGGAATGGGTAGATGGGAGACCATGGCCGGTGGGTCATGGAACTATTCGGGACGCCGTCCACCGATCTTCAACGGTTGGTCAAGAATGTATCTGAACTGGGCTGAGCCCCTTGAGCTGAGCGGAGTTGAGGCCGTTACATTAAATCCGGTTCTTGACAGTAATGAAGTTCGTTACTTTTTTTCGTCTACAGACAATGAATTTTTCATGATGGAAAATCGTCAGCAAAATGAATGGGACGCTGCAATTCCCGGACATGGATTATTGATTTTTCATATTGATAAGAACTCCGGCAGATGGAATGATAATTCTTTAAATTGTAATCCTGCCCGCCAGGCTTTTGATATAGAACAGGCAGATGGGCAAGGAAATCCATCATCATCCTATATCAATGCCGGAGACCCTTTTCCCGGTACCAGTGGGAAGACATTTTTTTTAGATACCGGTTCTCCCAATGCTTTGGATTGGGCCGGGAATCTTTCTCGCAGTCCTATCCGCAGTATCCAGGAAACGGCTGGAATTATTACTTTTAATTTTGGCGAAGCCAATGTAGAAAAACCAAGCAATGTGGTGATGAACGCAGTGAGTGAAGATTCGGTAATAATCAGCTGGGATCTCAATAATGATGCGGATTCGGTTATGATTCTGTGGTCAGTAACCGGTCCTGTCGGTTATCCCGAAAGTTTGCATTCTTATGATCTTGGGGAAACGGTGTCCGGCGGAGAAGTAATATACAAAGGTATTGACACGGTTTTTTATCATACCGGTTTACAATCCGGCACGACCCAGTATTATGCACTTTACTCTTTTAACGATAGTGCTTATGTTTATTCGGACAGGGTCAGCGGTTCTGCAAAGACTACATCACCGCCATTCTATGAAACGGATTTCTCGGAGGGTATTCCCGAAGGTTGGGTGATATTTGATCGCTATGGTAACGGAACTTTCTCAACGGATAATCCCGAAGGAAGAACCATTAATTCAACAAGTGCTGACAATGGTTTTATTCTTATGGATTCCGAACATGCCGGCGATGTAAAGATCGACGCAGAGCTGATCACGCAATCGTACAATTTTGCTTTAAGTCGTTCGGTTACTATCCGTTTTGAACATCGCCTTGAAGTCACTAATCTGACACTTGCGCGGATTCTTTTTACTGTTAATGATGGAATAACTTGGTTCGAGGCTGCAAGGTGGACACAAAATACGACAGATCCGGATATATGCGAATTTGATCTTAGCGAAGACGTTAAGGGTTTTCGTAATGTTAAGTTCAAATTCAATTACCGTGGGACCAATGAGAAATACTGGTGTATTGATGATTTTACGATCTATGCCGCGCAAGATACCGGATTATCGGCCGGGTTTTATTCGCCCATAGTATCAGGTTCAAAACCTTTGACCGTTCATTTTATGAACACATCAGTCTCTGAACCAGACAGCATTGATAGCTATATTTGGGAATTTGGTGATGACGGTAATTTTTATTATGAAAAAGATCCGATTCACATTTATACAAGATCAGGAACATATAATGTGTCAATGGCTGTAGTGCGTGATAGTAAAACATCAAATTATTATAAAGAAAATTATATTGAGGTTATCAATGACGCCCCTGTCGTAATCAATGATGAGGACACTCTGAATGTTGCCAAGAATATTCCGAACATGTATAATCTAAAGCAATTCTTTATGGATCCGAATGGTGATCCTCTGACTTATACTTGGTCGGGAAATAGCGCTGACCTGACTGTCAGTTTGCAAGATGATTCACTTATTGTATTTACTCCGGGCACAGATTATCTTGGAACAGAAACGGTGACCATTGTTGCAAAAGATAACGAGAATGACAGCACAAGCCATACCATAGATGTATGGGTTAGTGAGACCGGTATTGCCGATGCGGTTCCGAGTGAATTCAAGATGTCGCAGAACTACCCGAATCCCTTTAATCCCAGTACGGCTATCAATTATCAACTGCCTAAGAATTTATGGATAAGCTTGGTTGTTTACGATCTCAGCGGTCACAAAATAAAGACATTGATCAGCGGTTTCCAGGATGCGGGATATTATACGGTCAAATTTAATGCCGGCGATCTGTCGAGTGGAGTTTATATTTATCGTTTGAGTGCGGGAATGGATGTAATTACGAAGAAGATGATTTTAATGAAATAGTCAAACAATTGACGATTGACGATTGACAAAGAACAATTAAATGGCCAATGATCAATTGAAAATTAAAGGTGATATAAAATGCAGAAACGCGATTAATCGCGTTTCTTTTATATATGCGCTTTTACCCAAATATTCGAGTTCGGGATGAGAGTATTTTTTTAACGAATCGGTTACGGAATTCTTTTTAAGATCATCAGCAAGTTTTTGGAAGTGTTCATCTGTTTTAAGCTTCTCGGGATGGCGTTCATAATAATCGCGGTATGCCTCAGAATTTTTTGGTCAAGCTGTGTGAGCAAATACTGTATCGCGTTCGTCGAAAATTTTCAAGATTAGCCTATTGCAGTTGTATCAGAAGAGACAAGGCATGCCTTGTTTTTACAAATGAAATTTAAAATTAGATTATAAACGTTTATAAATCAGTTAATCAATCCCTATCGCATTACGCAGCCGTTTTATGGTTGCCGAGGCGATCGTGCGAGCCTTTTCCGCGCCTTCTTTTAAAATAGCATCAATGTGGGAAGTATCTTCCATCAACAGATCGTATTTTTCTTTCATGGGGGCAAAATGGGCATCCATGATCTCGAATAATTCCTGCTTTGCATGACCCCAGCCCATGCCTCCGCCCAGATAGCGTTCACGGGCAGCAATTTGTTCTTCTGGTGTGGCGAATAATTTATACAGACTGAATACATGGGATGTGTTCGGATCCTTGGGCTCGTTAACCTCCTGACTGTTTGTTACGATCTTCATGACGATCTTACGCAGTTCCTTGGGGGGCAAAAACAGAGGAATTACATTGTCATAACTCTTGCTCATTTTGCGCCCGTCCAAGCCCACGATGACCTGAGTTGTTTCACTGATGACCGGCTGAGGAACTGTCAGAAGTTCTTTACCATATGTATGGTTTAAAGACTGAGCTATATCAGCTGCGATCTCTACGTGTTGTTTCTGGTCTTTTCCAACCGGAACAACATTGGTGTTAAAAAGAAGAATATCAGCCGCCATTAGAACAGGATAAGTATAAAGTCCCATATTAATACCTGCATCGGGATCATTTCCTGCTATAGTGTTTTCTTGGACAGAGGCTTTGTAAGCATGTGCTCTGTTCATTAGGCCTTTAGAAGTGAACGCCATCAGGATGGTCGTTAATTCAAAGGTTTCCGGAATGTCTGACTGTCTATAGAACATCATAGTCTCCGGATCAAGCCCGCATGCCATCCATGTTGCGGCTAACTTATGGGTCAGTTCCTTTAATAAGGCAGCGTCTTTCATTGCGTTCAGTGCGTGATAATCCGCGATAAAATAGCGGGTATCGTAATGTTTTGCCAATTCAATAGCCGGCTTGATGGCCCCAAAATAATTTCCAATATGAGGGGTACCTGTTGGCTTGATTCCGGTTAAACTAACTTTTCGGTTCATGATTGGTCCTTTCCGATAAGTTGATCTATAGAATAAATACCTTCCAGCATCCGATCTAGTTTTTCTGAATAATAGATGGCTTCAGGATCGAAACTATTCAACTTAACTTCTCCCGATGAATGAATAAATTCAGATGAACGACGCATAATGGCGACATGAGTAATATTGCCCTTATCATTCTGGAAAAAAGCCAGATCGCCGGGTTTCGCATTTTTTATCTCAACGGGATATTCTTTCAGAACTTTGATTTGTTGAGAGGCATCTCGCGGCAATTGTATGCCGGCGATCATAAAACACATTTGTGTAATACCTGAACAGTCGCAGCCATTTTCTGTTTTACCGCCCCAAAAATAAGAGCAGCCTAAAAGTTCACCTGCAGCATATAAAATAACATCTCTTGTATCTGTGACGGTAAGTGGTCTTTGTTTAAGGTATCCGGTAGAACCATCCGGCATGAGAACTTCATATACATCTCCATCTTTTCTTAGATAGGGAAAAGATGCCCCCATTGCAGCTACAGCCTTGCGGGGAGTATCCATGCCCGCCTTTTCAAATATGGGTAGAAAGGGTGTGTGGATCATGAGTTTAGGAAGAGAAATGATCATTTTTTCCATTTCATGGTTTAGATTAAGAGTCGAGAAATTTTGGGCCCATGCTTTATAGCCATCCGGGGTGCGCAATTGGATCCAGTCGCCTTTTTGGTCCATAATGTCAGCGATCTCCCACATAATTCCTTGTGTAACCAATTGAGAAGAAAAACTGGCTTCTTCATACATATTGGCAAAAGGGGTTTTAATGATCTTTTTCATGTTTACCTCTTAAAATAATAATAAATACGCAAGACCGCCCAATAAGCCACCGGCGACTGTATTTGATAAGTTAACTATATCATTTGTGATTGCACGATGTCCGCTGACAAGTGGAATATTTTCGTTATCACAATGATGTTGTTTTTCAGTTATTTTTTTACAAGTAGGACATTGATACTGAGCCTGAATGGTTGCTCCAAGCAAAGAATCTACAAGAGCCCCGATCAGGCCAACAACACTAATGATCAACACGGTCATCCATGACATTTCAATATTTGCAAAATAGAGCAAAGAGAATTTTCCGGCCAAGGCGATCAAAAACGCTCCAACCAGGGCGCCGGATGTTCCAATAATCGTTAAACCACCCGATGTGCCCTGGGGAACATGTTTCCATGTTAATATACTGACCGGTTGATGTGTGCTGAAAGCGCCGATCTCTGTACCCCATGTATCTGCAGTTGCCGCTGCAATGGCTCCCAGAAAAATCAAATACCAAAAAATCTCGAGATTGGGCCAGGTTGAAGAAAGAAAATGCCAGCACATGGTGGCGATCATAGCAACACCACCGTTGGCAAATACCTGGAAAATATCTCGCTTCCCGGTTTTTTCAAAGATCGTCTCAAGTTTTTTCTTATGGTTTTTCCCCAATTTTGTTAATAGAGTAGAACAAGCAAAAAAGACAATAACGGGAATCATCCATTCAGCACCACCCAGTCCAAAAACAACCGTTCCAAGAAGCCAGGCACCCATTGCGCCAGAAAGGCTTAAAGCTTTGGTGGCATAAGCCAGATAGGCTATGGCAACCGTAATACCCATCCAAAGCATCAGGTGAAGCTGGAATTCCGGTGATCCGTTATATAGGGCATCTAAAATAACACCGGCACCGATCGGGACCATAAGGTTATCGGTCCCCTTGTGCGAGATCGTTTCTGCTCCGGAAGCAAAGACGGCGGCGAAGAAACCAAAGCTTAATGCTGTGATCCATGTAATGGGTTGACCAAAGATTCCACGAAATATTTTCATACTAATAACAGCAACCACAAAGGAAACCAGAAACATTGCAATTGAGCCTTGAAGTGATTTTTTATCCGTCAAAACAGTAAACAACAATGGCTTTTTTCGCGATTCCCCAACCCAGCTTGCAACAGGATCGCCCAGAGCCATGATCAACATGGCCGTTTGTAAAATAGCGGGATCTTTATGCCAGAACCAGCAGACCAGAATGAAAAATGAAACCGGGAAATATACGGTTCCGTAAGAAATACGATCGGTCTCATGAATTCCTTTAAGAAGATTCATTTTAATGGCAAAAAAATTCATGACAGCAAAAATGAGCGCCACTAAAAGAACGGGAAGTTGAGTTTTAAAAATAAAAGGAGCAAAACAAACAAGACATCCCACCAAAATATGGACCGAGCGCCTTGTTGTATGAGGATGAACATTTAGTTTCTTTAATAAAATATCTGCTAAACCCAGTACTCCAACAATACCTACAATAAAGACAAAGGACAATCCCCAATCTGTGCTAAAAATAAAATCCATTACTTACCCCGAATTTAGTGAAAGATATTACAAGAATTTCCCTTTACTTGCAAGATGGAAATAGAGTAAGCGCTTATTGGGTAGCAGGTGAAATTCAGGAGAATATTTTATTAAAATTGTTACCATAATCATAATTCTAAAATATCTCACGTCTCATTTCCAAGTCTTTGATATATTTCTTTGAATTAATACAAATTCTCAATAAAATTGAAGAACGGGCAGGGAGCTTTTTAGATGTTAAAATCAATTATTATCGGACTAATTCAAAACATTGCAATCCTTTTATCTTTCACTTTGATCTATGATTTTTTCTGGGCAAAAGAAGAAAATATTAAAAAAATGTCAGGAAAGATACTTGCTGGTCTGCTTATTGGGCTAATAACTGTAATTGTCATGTGTCTGCCCTGGACCTTGCAGCCCGGTATTGTTTTTGACAGTCGATCGATACTTTTATCTATTTCAGGATTGTTCTTTGGCGGTATTCCAACCATTATAGCCATGGTAATTGCAAGTATTTATCGAATTATTATTGGTGGAGACGGCATGTGGATGGGTTTGGCCGTAATCGTAAGTTCGAGTTTTATTGGATTGATCTGGCGAATATATTTTCCACCAAGGAAGATCAAGCAACCTTATTATAATATCCTGATATTAGGTCTTGTCGTTCATACGGTTATGTTTTTGTGTATTTTCTTGCTGCCGAGAGAAAGTATTTTTTCTACTATGAAGTTTCTCGTTTTGCCTCTTATTTTTGTGTATTCACCGGGGACAATGTTATTGGGAGTGTTAATGCTAAAACGCTGGTCGGTCTGGCAAAAGCAAAAGGCCATAGAAGAAGGGGAACAACGTTACCGGACGCTTCTTGAAAATGCGGGAGAAGCTATATTTGTTGCCGAGGGCGGATATATTCGTTTTGCCAATAAACGCCTTAATGATCTTCTTGAGGTTCCATACAAAGAGATATTGGCTAAACAATTTACAACTTTTATTCATCCTGACGACCGTGAATTTGTTATGGACCGCCACGAAAACCGTATAAACAAAATGAAAGTTCCACAGCGTTATTCTTTTCGCATCCTTACTCCATCCGGAGATATCAAGTGGGTCCAGATCAATGCGGTATTGATAGATTGGAATGGAAAACCGGCAAGTTTAAGTTTTCTGAGTGATATCACTGCAAAGCGTGAAAATGCTCGCCAACTTGTGCTTGCAAAGAACAAAGCGGAAGATAGTGATCGTCTTAAAACGATATTTCTTGCAAATATGAGCCATGAAATTCGTACTCCCATGAACGCCATACTTGGTTTTTCAGATCTTTTGAACATGGGGGGACTAAGTAAAAGTAAGCAAAACCACTATTTAAAAATGATTCAAACTGCCGGAAAACAATTGTTAAGTATTATTAACGATATTGTTGACATATCAAAACTGGAAGTAAACCAATTAAATATCAGTGAACAAAATTGCGAGCTGCAGGATATTTTCAACCAAAGTGTTGAGACCTTTTTAAATAATCCGCTTTATCAAGAAAAGACAGAAGTTGAGCTAAAGCTGGCCTTTCCCAAAAATTGTAAAAGTAAAAGGGTGCATACAGATCCTTATCGTATTCAACAGGTTATTGATAATTTTTTAAACAATGCCATAAAATATACGGACAAAGGTTCTATTACCATTGGTTGTGAAATGGAAGAGAGTGAAAAGCATATTGATATCAGAGTTTATGTCAGTGATTCCGGTATCGGGATACCGGAAGAGAAAAAGGATATTATCTTTGAACGTTTTCGCCAAGTAGAAGAGAACCAGTATAGAGAGGGTATCGGATTGGGTCTAAGTATATCAAAAGGCATTATTGATATAATGGGCGGTGAAATAGGATTTAAATCAAAACCCGGTGAAGGATCCACTTTTTACTTTAAGCTTCAACTGGATAAGATAGAAGAATTAACAAATCCAGAAGAAGATAAGCATATACAAGCACCCATTCTAAATAATAAACATATTATGATTGCTGAAGACGATATGATTTCCTTCTATTTAATCAAGGAATATCTTCAGGGAACCAATGTAAGAATCTCACATGCTTCTGATGGTGAAATTTTATTGTCAATGTTGGAAGAAGAATTACCGGATCTTTTGCTTTTAGATATTAATATGCCAAAGAAAGACGGCTATGCTTGTCTAAAGGAGATCAAGGAAAAAGGATATGAGATAAAGATCATTGCTCAAACAGCATATGCCATGGAAAATGAAAAGGAACTATGTTTACAATCCGGATGTGACGGATATGTTTCGAAACCCATTGATCCGGATACTCTTTTTGTTGAGATCAAACAAGTACTGAACAATAAAAAATAAGCGGGAAAAATAATACTGTAAAAAACGGAATCCTTTTAGTTGATTGTATTGGACATTTAATAAAGTAGTTACTTATTATGGTGGTGTTGTGATAGAAATTGAAGAAAAACGAATTAAAATATAATATTAAAATGAAAAAACAGAATACAATTGTTTGGGCCGTTATCGGAGCTGGCCGGGTTTGTGAAAAAAAGAGTATGCCGGCGATGAACCGGATTCCTCATTCTTGCGTAAAAACAGTTATGCGCCGGGATGCTGCAGCATGCAAAGATTTTGCATTCCGTCACAATATCCCTAATTGGACTCTTAACAGCAAAAATATATTTAATGATCCGGAAATCAATGCAGTCTATATCGCCACTCCGCCAAATACCCATGCCTTGTATGCTGTTAAAGCTGCAAAAGCAGGGAAAGCTGTGTATGTTGAAAAACCCATGGCACGCGATCATGATGAATGTTTGGAGATGATTTCGGCTTGCCGGAAAGCCGATGTTCCCCTGTTTGTTGCTTACTATCGACGTGCATTGCCGCTTTTCTTGAGGGTAAAAGAATTATTGGATCATGGGAAATTGGGATCGGTGAAGTCAGCATATATTAATTTTAATCGAAGCCGGCGCAGTGACGAGATCCAAAATCCCGAAAAGGTGTGGAGGGTACAACCGGAGATATCCGGAGGCGGACATTTTCATGATCTGGCTTCGCATCAGCTTGATTTGATGGACTTTCTTTTTGGCCCTGTAATTGAAGCAAAAGGCAAGGCTAAAAACGAAGCCGGTCTTTATAAACCGGCTGATACCATATCTGCAGAATTTACATTTCAACACGGTGTGAAGGGATATGGAGAATGGAATTTTGTGTCTGACGAGTCAAATGTTAAAGACGAAATAGTTATTATTGGAGAAGAAGGAGAATTACACTTTTCAACCTTTGCACATGCTCGAATTGAAGGTGTTTCTTTAAGTATGGGGCGAATATTTGAAGAGTTTACCTTACCGCAACATATTCAAGAACCATTGATTGGAACGATCGTGGCCGAACTGCGAGGGGAGGGCAAATGTCCCAGCACGGGTACCAGCGCAGCGAGAACAAGTCGGATAATGGATATTATTTGTTCATAGACGGTAATTAAGGAATAAAATAGAGAAGACACTATGATGGAAAAACTATTAACATATAATCCTATTCTTTTAGCCTTATTGGCGACGCTATTTACATGGTTCATGACGGCGGCCGGTTCTTTCATGGTTATATTTTTTAAGCAGATCAACCAAAAACTATTGAATTCCATGCTGGGTTTTGCCGCCGGTATAATGATAGCAGCTTCTTTTTGGTCCTTGCTTGCTCCAGCTATTGACATGGCTGAATCTAACGGTCAAAATCCCTGGTTGGTAGCTGTTGTGGGTTTTCTTCTGGGAGGTGCAAGCCTTTTGGGAATAGACAAGATATTGCCTCACCTACATTTGGGACTACCAACCAATAAAGCGGAAGGTTTTAAAACTTCATGGGAACGTTCAATCTTGCTCGTTCTAGCCATAACATTACACAATATTCCGGAAGGACTTGCCGTAGGAGTTGCTTTTGGTTCTCTGTTCCACAGTCCGGAGCTTGGAACATTAACGGGCGCAATAGCACTCGCTGTGGGTATTGGCATTCAGAATTTTCCCGAAGGTGCTGCCATTTCGATCCCTTTACGGCGTGAAGGTATGTCAAGATGGAAAGCATTTAATTACGGACAATTATCCGGCATCGTGGAACCAATAGCTGCTGTGTTTGGTGCATTTCTTGTATTAAAGGTCACATTTATTCTCCCATACGCGCTTGCATTTGCGGCGGGTGCCATGATTTTTGTGGTAGTTGAAGAATTAATACCTGAATCTCAACGGGGAGACGAAACAGATTGGTCCACGATCGGTGCCATAATAGGTTTTGCAACCATGATGCTGCTGGATGTGGCTTTGGGGTGAGCTGATGGTTGATACTCTGTTAAAGAAGGAAGAAAAAATGTTAAAAATATCAATTGTTTATGACAATACAATATATCAGAAAAATCTGGTGGCAGACTGGGGTTTTGCGGCTTATATCGAGACGGATGATATAACTATTCTTTTTGATTCCGGTTCTGACGGTCATATTCTTCTTGAGAATATGGGAAAAATGGGTTTGAGCCCAAAGAAAGTGGACACAGTTTTTATTTCTCATCATCATTTTGACCACACAGGCGGACTTGCTGCTTTTTTACGGAAAAATCCCGATGTGGATGTTTATTTGCCCGAATCTCTTCGTGGCGTAAAACGAGCTAAAAATGTTATACACGTCGATAAGCCGATCGCTATCACCAATACCATTTTTTCAACCGGAGAGCTAATGAAGATAGAGCAATCACTTATTATAAAAACACCCCAAGGTCTTGTACTTATTGTCGGCTGTTCACATCCGGGTTTGGAGAATATTATAAAGGTAGCTGCCAAATATGGCACGATCTATATGGTACTGGGTGGTTTTCACGGCTTTGAAAAGTTTGATGTTCTTAAAGATGTAGAATATGTTTGCCCGACCCACTGTACAAAACATATTAAAAGAATTGAAAATCTCTATCCGGAGAAATATATTCTTGGCGGAGCCGGGCGAAAAATTGAAATACCAATAAATGAAACTGAGCAAGAATGAAAACTTACCTGCAATGTATACCCTGTTTTGTTAAGCAAGCTTTAAAAGCCGGCTCTATGGCCACGAATGACGATAAAGAGATCAAGACCCTAATGGACCATATCGGTTGCCGTATTCAGGACATTAGTTTGGGTGATACACCCCCGGAAATGGGGCTGATCATTTATGACGAGATCCACAAGATCACGGGAATAAGTGATCCTTACGAAAAAGAAAAAAAAGCACATATCAAAGAAGCCAAACGGCTTTATCCTGAATTGAAAAAGAGGCTGGTCGCGGCAAATGATAGTTTGCTTATGGCAATCCGCATTGCCATTGCCGGCAATGTGATGGATCTTGGAATGGACAAACAATTTCACGTCGAAAAAGATCTAAAACATATCTTACAAAAAGAATTTGCGATCTGCGATTATGAAGAGTTTAAAAAAGTCCTGAAAAATGCGAAAAACATTTTGTATCTGGGGGACAATTCCGGGGAATCGGTGTTTGATAAGATACTAATAGAGACCATGGGCAAACCGATGACGTATGTAGTGCGTGACAAACCTATTATCAATGACGTAACCATGAAAGATGCAATTGAATCGGACCTGGACGAGGTTGCGGAGATTATCTCTTCCGGTTCACCCGCGCCGGCTACAATTCTAAAATTGTGCAGCGATGATTTTTTAGAACGCTTTGAAAAAGCCGATCTGATCATAAGCAAAGGGCAGGGAAATTACGAAGGTCTGTCTGAAACAGATAAACCGGTGTTTTTCCTTCTGAAAGCAAAGTGCCCGGTCATAGCAGATGATATTGGGGTCAATGAGGACGATATTGTTTTGTTGTCTGCGCAAAAAACATCCAAGGAGAGATCATCATGAAAAAGACAAAAATAGGAATTATTATTTGTCACCGCTATCACAATTGTGCCGGAGGAAAATGTTTCCGGGCTTTGCAAGAACGCGAGGGGGCATTTAAACGTTATTCCAAAGAAGAAAATGTTGAAATTGTGGGATATACCTCCTGCGGTGGATGTCCCGGAGGAAATGTAGAATATGCCCCTGAAGAAATGATTAACAACGGAGCTGAGGTTATTCACTTTGCAACCGGGTTTGTCGTGGGTTATCCGCCATGTCCCTGGATTGATCAGTTTAAAAAATATATTGAAACCCAATATCATATTCCCGTTGTAATTGGCACACACCCAATTCCTGAAAAATATCAATTGATTCATGACGAATTGGGCACCTGGAAAAGTGAACATTGGCAGGAAATGCTGTCATCCCTTAAAGATCCTTTAGAAATAAGAAAAGCATACGATTAAAGATTATGACCTATCAATATTTATTTGGCCCTGTGCCTTCGCGAAGATTGGGGATATCTCTTGGAGTTGACCTTGTCCCACATAAAACATGTACGCTCAATTGTGTTTACTGCGAATGTGGGGCAACCACCGAATTGACTTTGGACCGGCGGGAATATGTTTCTCATGACAAAGTTATCAAGGAATTAGATGATTATTTGACAAATTATCCGGAGCCCGATTATATTACTTTTTCCGGTTCCGGAGAACCCACCTTAAATTTACGGATAGGTGAAGTAATCTTGTATATTAAAGATAAATATCCCAAGATAAAAATAGCGGTTCTGACAAATGGAACATTGTTCATAGATCCTGAAGTACGTAGATCATTGCTGCAAGCTGACGTGGTTTTACCTTCTATCGATGCGGCTACGCGAGAAGCCTTCCTTCGTCTAAATCGCCCACATCATGATCTCGATCATAAAGAACATATTAAAGGACTTATTCGTTTTAGGAAAGAATTTAAAGGTAAAATATGGCTTGAGGTTTTCTTGCTCGAAGGATATAATGATAATTCAGAAGATCTTACAGCGCTTAAATCTGCAATAGAACGGATAAAACCGGACATCATACAATTGAATACCTTGGACCGGCCGGGTGCTCTACCCGGACTAACTGCAGTTTCTTTTGAGAAATTAAATCAAATAAAAGATTTATGGTTTTTACCCAATATAGAAATTATTGCACCGGTCAGCGAACGACAAACAAAAAAATCTTTCCGAGAAGATATAGAAAATGCTGTACTGGAAACAATTTCCAGAAGGCCATGTACATTAAAGGATCTGTCCCACATATTGCGGATCCATGAAAATGAAATAAACAAGTATTTGTCAACACTTGATGCAAGCGGGAAAATTGAAGCACTAAATATGAACAGAGGAGTGTTTTATCAATTAAAAAGGACACAATGACCATGACGTTGATATGAACATGGTATTTCCACCTTGTATTTTTTCGTGTAAAGATTGAAGTTTGAAGATTTTTAGACTAAATTAGTAAATTAAACCGGAACAGGATAATGATTGCTGTTATACAACGCGTACACAAAGCAAATGTCACTATTGAAGGCTTAGCCGGTGGATGTATTGACTCGGGTCTTGTAATTTTACTTGGTGTTGCAGTCGGCGATACAGAGGCAGATGCCGATTTTTTGGTTGACAAGATAAGCGGATTACGTATTTTCCCCGATGATAAGGGAAAAATGAACATTTCCCTTAAAGACGCAGGTGGCTCTGCTTTGGTTATTTCTCAATTTACGCTTTGTGGAAACTGGCGAAAGGGTCGGCGCCCCAGTTTTGCAAACGCTGCCACACCGGATGAAGGTGAACGATTGTATGAGTATTTTTGTAAAGCTTTAAAGGACAACGGTGTCCCTCTGGAAACAGGGAAATTTGGTGCCATGATGGATGTTGCTCTTGTCAATAACGGGCCTGTTACGTTTGTATTGGATAGTAAACAAAAAT
>CAYPTO010000004.1:14815-15760 GCA_964413625.1 uncultured bacterium | reverse complement strand
TGCTTCAATGGGTAGCTTTAGATCACTATCGCCGATCATATCAATAAGGATGCCCTTTTCAGGCAAGGGTAACAGCGGATTCTTTACATAATAGTCTGACCCCTGACAGAAATATTTTCCATTTCCGGCGATTCCCATATCTTCTGCATCCCAAAAAACAACATCAACCCCCAAATCCGGATTAATATTTTTAATGTGCTTCATCAATTCAAGCAACACAGCTGTTCCACTTGCCCCATCATTCGCACCGGGAACGGGAGTGTTATAATATACAAAATCTTTATCGGAAATGGGACGCGTATCCCAATGTGTGCTCAGCATCACACGTTTGGAGTTTTCAGGATTAAATCTTGCAATAATATTATAAGCATCTACTGTTGTTTTATTATCCGGTCGATAAGCTTTATATTGCTGTACAATAACAGTATCGGCATGTGTTTTACTTTTTTCGATCAGCCAATCACGGCAAACAATCTGCCCGGGACTTCCGGGAATCCGGGGTCCGAAATTTACTTGTTCTTCCAAATAAGAGAATGCCCGGTAAGCGTCAAAAGGCAAATTGCCTGCAAGCAAAAGACTTATAAAAAAGCTACAAAAAATTATGGTTCGTTTCATGGTTTTATCCACTGATCCGGATGGTAACGGTCACACCAAAATCTTTATAATCGTCCATTTTGTTCTCACCATCCAATTCCTGAGTTTTATCAATTCTTTGACCATACTTAAAGAAAAATCGGCCATCAATTTTTTTACTAAAACGATATTTGACTTGCGGTTCAATTTCCCAATTAATCCTAAAATTTTTCGGATCGCCAAATTCCTGATGTCCTTTAAGTTTAACAATTTTTTTATCTAATCCATATTTTCCTTGTAAAGAAAACGTAATCTCATTTTTCATATTGATTACCTGAAAGCAAGATTAAATAAATAGGTTGTAAAAAGAAA
>CAYPTO010000004.1:0-14805 GCA_964413625.1 uncultured bacterium | reverse complement strand
GAATTTTCTTTAGGAATGGTACAGGGATAGTTAAACCTTTATTGTATTCATATGAAACATTGAGGGTCATATTATCTTGAAATGTCTTTGTAACACTGGTATTCAGATAGTCGAGTTCAACGTCACCTTGATTATCTATTTTCATCGTTTTATTATACCCAACATCTATCCGAAAATTACTATCAAAAGTGAACCCGGCTTTTATAAGCGGTGTAAAGTTCAAAGTATAGGTTGATGTTTCTTCACCAAGATAATAGTTTATATCATCATTTATAAGACGATATCGAATACTTTCTTTTCCTGACATTTGATGAGTAAGATTAATGCTCTTAATAAAATTCAGCTTTCCATTTAGCCACTTATACTGACTGGGGCTGATTTTCCATGACAAGGTATAATTTGGTGCTATAAAACCATCTTTTCCCGTTTCACCTAAAGGAATAAAATTTCTAGTGGATGATGAATCATAAGGGATCAATTCCAAAGTGTCTTCAAAAGCAATAATATGAATAAATTCATCATAATAATCTCCTGAAGACGTTTTATAGCGATATTTTCGTCCGGTGGATGAACTCTGTTTATAATCCAAGCGTAATTTAATTGATCTTGCCAACTGAATACCGCTGGATATACTAAGTGAACGACTTAAAGAATTAGAAAATGGATTGCCTATTGAACCTTCAAATGACCCTGTTGGCAGGTAATAGTAATCACCGAGCCCATAGCGATATTTATATGTAACATCTTTATATATTTTTGTGGTGTCGCTTCCTGTAATTCCATTATTGGTCTTATTAAAGTTATCATTATATGACATACGGATCGGATCGATCTTCCCAAGCAATTCAGATATAGTGATTTTTTTACGTACCGGTATCATTTTGATGAGGGATTTTTTGTTTGGCTTTTTACCCGGTACTGTTTTTGCTTCAGTTACACTTTTTCTCTCTGGGTTTTTTTCAATAACTTTCTTTTCCACATCACGTTTGGGAATTACTTTTTCACTTGATTTTTTTGCCGGAGGATTAGAACGCGATATTTTCTTTTTGTCCCGTTGTTTTTGATTGCTTTTAATTTTCTTCTTAGAGAACTCCCAAATTTGTTTTAAGCTAAGTGTACCGCTGGCAGAAAATTTTCTTGCAACACCGGCATTGGCATAATTTTGGCCGCTTTTTGTATTAAAGTTATAATTTGTAGTATAGGAAAAACGTGGTTTAAGCCATGATGTTATTTCGGGACTATAATTCACGCTTAAATTTTCTCGCATTGAAGATATATCTCCAACGTTTATTCCGTTCATCAAACTATCATAAGTCAAATCGGTAAATAATTTCCAAGTCTCATATCTGTACTTCTGCAGATCGCTTGAGCTGGAACGTTGGTACGTGATTTTTGAAGATGAGAATGGGTTGAATCCAACATTCATACTTTTCGACATCCCAAAGGAATAGGTACTACTGGTATCAAGAGTGCTCCTGGTAACTCGATCTTCTTGTCTCTCGGAAATGTTCATATTCCATTTCAATATCGTCGGTTTCAAGTACAATTTTTTTGCTTTTGCTTTTTCATTTAGAAAGGGTATCCAAGATAGATATGGGATACCTTCTCCTTTTTTTATTGATAATGAATAAGAAAATTTTCCACTCATACTGACATTTTCTTTCGATGCTATTTCCAAACTACTGTTTTCAGATTGTGAAGCAGTAAAACTTGTCGTAATGGGATTTATAAGCAAACGTGTCAGCAAAGCATCATTGCTATCACCGGTGCGCTTAAGCGACGTGCTGATTGATTGTCTGTTTGTTATAACCTTAAGGCTATCATCCGGATCATTCTCCAATAATATATCAGAACCGGGGAAATACTTCGGTGTGCTAATTGAGCGACTTTGTGACATAGTAACAGGAAAAGCAATTTTCCATTTTTCAGGAAATAATTTATGCACATTGACTGTCATGTTAAGATTGAAAGATTCACTGGTATTCATGTTGTTTGGCATTTGCTGATTGACCTGATGGAAATCGGCATCAGTTTTCTTGGCATTGGCATTAAAACTCATAAGACCCCCAAGCCTTAGATCAAAAGACCCTCTCATTGCCATACCCGGGTCATTATTACTTTCAACAACACGCATTTCGTTGACCCAAATAGAACCACTATAATTTCTTCCTTCAAAATCATCTGTATTTGTAACGCCAAGCTGCATTTTTTCAATTCTGGACAAAGAGGGATCACCCACCACTCTGAATATTTTTCCGGTGTATGTCCCGGTTGTATCATTAATGGGACGATATTCCTTGATATTACCGTCATCAAATTCAAAGTATTCAATACCGTCAAAATCATCCCTGTTTTTCAAACGTGTTATTTCGTCAAAAATAATTTCAATATTGTTCTTTTCATCCCACCCCGAATAAACATCAGTAACCGCTTCATAATATTCCGTCATATCACCACGCCCAATACGAAGGAACAAATTGATCTGTTCATTGCTGCCTTCGGGTCCGTGAACGAACATTTTTAATTTTTTATACATCAATAGCGATTTATTTTCGAGCATGACCTTTTCTGCCAGGGCGGTTTCACCGGGCTGAAGTCCTTCTAAATTCAAAACCAACGATTGTTCTTTTTCCGTTATTGTAGTGCCATCAAGAGAGTTAACCTGTTCACGTCCTGTAATACCCGGCGGAGATTGATAGTCGGCATCTTCATCGGAATTTTTAACTGTAATAAAGAAACGATCATCATCAACCGTATAAAAAGGCGTCTCTTCATCCGCAATACCTTTTTCCTGCCATTCATTTCCAACGATCGCAACCGATGCAAAATGCACTGTATCTTGGTCAGCTACACCAAAAACATTGATCCGCATCATACGGATTGACATAAAATTTGGTTTCCCGACACTATCGATCATGGCTGTTAAGGGAATCCTATACTGTTTCCATCCTGTTTCCGAACCATTATCAAATCTGGTTTTTGACGCCAGCCATTTGTCACTGCTAAGATCAACCGTATAGGAATAATAATTATTTGCCTGATCCAGCTTACCATCCCTGTCGATATCTTCCGTTTCGGGATAGGGTTGAATACCATCTGTCCCGGCATTATCCTCAGTTCCGTTACAATAACGAACTTCGCCTGCTTTATATCCTTCTTTATCAAAATTATCAATCAATGGATCCCAGCCTCTGGCCAGCTCTTGTTCATCGGTATAACCGTTTATACCCGTGTCTTCATTATAATCGGTTGATATTTCAAGATTTCCATTATCATTCTGATCTTCGTAGTTTTTTTTGCCATCACCCAACTCTGTATCGGAAAAAGAGGGGTCATAATCCGCATTATACCAGTCTTCGGTTATCTCACCTATATCGATCTGCAATTGTGCTTTTTCACCTTTGACCCAAAGCTCAATATACTTGCTATTGCTTTGGTCATACATGTATATTGGCTGCATTATACCGCCCCAAATCTGTCGCACATCATTTTGCGTTTCCAAGCCGGTGATACCATTTACTTCCGGGTCAAGAACTACTGAAAGTACATTCGTATACTGATTTGTTTCTGTCGTCTCTTTTTGCGGCCAAATATATTGAGTGTAAACACCAAACACTTTCGTACCATTGCTCCCAACGTAGAATGGGTTATACCAAAACAAAAATCCTCTTTCCTTGAAACTGGAGCTAAAAAATGTATTTTCGGGTTTACTTGCATGAGTCCATTTTTGGAAATTTATATTCATGGGTGTTTCCTGGCTGGCAGATTCGAAATCATCTAATTTTGCCACACCGTTATAATCACCGCTTTCTTTATTTTCTATGGTATTGGGATTGGGAAGGATCTGAGCTATCTCTCCACTTACTTTTATGGTACTGGGCCTTTTAACGTATACAATGGGAAGTGCATTCATTGCCCTGTCCAACCAATTAAGATCATAGGCAAACTCCCCGTTTACATCCCATATAAAGTTTTGGAAAGGTTCATCACCAATATTTACGTTCTTGTCATCCAAAACACTGCGATTATAATACATTGCCGTTGCACCAACAAATGCGTTCTCATTGATTCTGTATTCGGCACGCATACCAGCCATTAATTTCTGCTCACCGATTCCCCCGAATAGTTGTTCAGTTTCATAATTAATATCAATATTTGCATTGACATCCATTGCTTCAGCGCTTTTTAGTGTAATTAATCCGGAAAAATAATCAATGTCATAATCGACTCCTTTGGTCATTTTTTTGCCATTGATCAAGATCTCTTCACTTCCATCAATAATGAACATTTCGCCAAGGTCGATCATTGAGCTTCTGTTGGAATATTGGGCTTCAATGTAATATTTTTTTTCTTTTCTTTCGGGATCATTATATGAACTTGTATATATTTTTTCGGCTGATGGCCTGGCGGGATCATCCGAGGCCAACAAGTTATCATTATAGATGCCGGTAGATGTATTATTTTCGGGTGGAGATTGGAATGGCAAAGCATAGGGCATCCACAATTCACCCAGAGCAAGATCAACGATAAGACCCTTGGGTTTAATATCTATTTTCCCGTCATGGCCCTCTGCTCCGCTTTGATTATAATTATCAAGATCAAAATAACGCAGGTATGATGTACCCTCGTTGTATTCTTTTGGTTGATTTGAGTCATTAAAATATATCTTTAGATCAAAACCTTCTTCGTCAATATTTCTAGCCTTGAGATCATAAATGTTCTTCATTTCAAGATCCCATGTAACATAGCTGGGTTTAGGGTTTTCAGCTTTAATAATCTTTAAAAATTTCCCATTATCAAGATCACCATATACTTTTCCATCGCTTGTTTTATAGGCAATAGCAAGAATATTGTCGTCACTTAGTCCTATGTTTAAACGAATATAACCAAGATTGTTATCTATGGTATATTCTCCGTACTGGTTCTCGGTACTTGTTGCCTCTAATTTCCGAAAATAGATCGAATTTGCAACATCTTCTTCCGGATGAGGTGTGATAACCGTATTTGTCCCGTTTGGCGCTATGTCCACGTAGGCAACCGCTTCGATCTTTGTATCTTCTCTTTCGTTACAGCTTACATATAGATCATAATCAACAATAATATTCTCCGGCTCATAAGAAAATGTACCGGTTTGAACATTGATTGGATACATGGCTTCGCGGTAATTGGTATTTATATAATAGTAGGTATTACGTTTGTATTCGTAATCATAGATCTGAACCTTGGATCCACCGCCATCATCCGAGCTTCCACCCCATGACTTTTTTTTGCTGTCCTTTTTTTCATAGGACGCAATCGCTGTCATGTTAATGGGACCCAATTTCATTTTTGCTTTACCACCAAACAGGCCGCTCGAGGAAGATGATCCGGTAACGAACTGTGTGCCGGAAAGAGATAAACCAATATTTCCAAAATTTGCACTTTGAACGATCTCGTCTTCTTTGCCTTTATAATTTATTTTAATGGCATTTTCAAAATCAAAATCTCGTTCACTGTCTTCATCGATTGCAATATTGATCCGGTCACCGATCGTACCTTCAATTGTAAATTGCTGTGTTTGATCCATCAGGAAGTTTTTTTGTTCGTTTTCCATATTGCCGGTAGCCATAATGGAATTGTTTTGTTGATTATATTTGCCGGTAATAGATATAAGACCGCGAATTCGTAGTGCGACTCGTTGTCCTGCGATATCGGCACCAATAATCTCCAAAGAGTTGCTATTACCCTGTTGTTGCATTGCATCAATAAAGTACATACTGTCTGTCATTGCAACACGTTGATACCACATGTTATCCAGATCATAACTTTTTTTAAAGATAAAGTACTCTGAAAAAGGAATATATCGGGGAGAATAAAGGTCATGTTCACCGATCTTTTCGGATATTATCAACATGTTTCCGGAATCACTTGTACTTTCATGCATTTTAATTTCGTTAAACCACTGTGGAAAATTTACGCTAATAGGATTGTTTGTTTGTTCATATCCCCGGGTAAAACCCTTTGGCGTCTGGGAAAAAGCGGGAATTACACCGGTGGGAACAAAATGGTACGTATATTTCGGATAGAAATCGGAACTTTCTCCCCATATAAGGGAGAATATCATGATCATGACCAGACCAATAATTATGCGCGGCTTCTGAAACGCTTTTTTAATATCTGCCTCTTTTTCATTCAATCATCAGTTCTTTAGCAAGTTGGTCCGGACATATCCTCCATTAATTTTGATTAATTTCTTTCAGTTTATGGATAAAAGCATCTATTGCCTTACCACGATGGCTGATCATATTCTTTGTTTATAAGTTTAGTTCCGAAAATGTTTTTTGTAGAGGTTTATAATAAAACACCGGATCATAACCAAAACCATCTTTACCTTTTTGTTTATCTAAGATAAATCCTTCTACAGAACCTTGAACACTCCAAGCTGTCCGGTTGTCAACAAAAGCGATGTTTGTACGGAAACGAGCAGTTCGTTGTTCCAATTTTACACCTTTTAATTCATTTAGTAATTTGATCACATTTTCCTGATAGGTGGCATTTTCTCCGGCAAATCTACTTGAATAAACTCCCGGGGCTCCATTCAGAACATCGACTTCCAATCCCGTATCATCGGCAATGGTCGGTAAACCTGTATATGCGTGGATCTCACGAGCTTTCTTGAAAGCATTTTCTTCCAATGTTGAGCCATCTTCAACCACATCAGGCATACCGGGAAAATCATCTAAGGTTTTTAAACAAATTGAAGAGCCAAGTTTGCTTTTAAACTCTTTGATCTTGTCCCTGTTATGTGTCGCCAAAACATATGTTTTCATTAATTACCCACAATTGCAAAGAATTTAGCATTGCTGTACATATTATTCAACATATTTCCTTCGAAAACCAAGTTTTAAAAGAATCGGATAATGATCGGAATATCCGCCCAAAGTTTCACTTCCTTTATAAAATCTCAGTGGTCCATTTGTTTTCTTGTCACGAATCCATGATGGAGCTATTATGCGTGCAGAATTAATTTTATGATCAATTCCATTAAAATTAGCAACAAGAAAATGATCAAAGTGAATCCACTCGCCATTGTGATAGTATGTCCCATAAACCTGCCGCGGAAGTTCTTTTTCAATATAATTTATATTGGGATGATCGCATAAAATTTTAAAACATGAATCTTGATGATCGTCATTGAAATCTCCCGTTATAACGATCCGGTAATTGGGATGATCGGTCAATGTTTTATCAACAGCATCAATCAGCACAGAAGCGGCATAATTTCTATAGGTATCGGACACCGCTTTCCCGCCTCTCCTTGATGGCCAGTGATTGATGAAAATTGCAAGTGTGTCATTGCTCTCTTTTATTGCAAGGTCAACCCGCATAATGGGGCGACTGTAATAACCGCGTTGCTGAATATAAACAGGATAATAGACATGATAGCAATATGTTACTTTATCGTTTCTAAACATTAATGCGGGATCTATTCCGCGAATATCAGGACCCTCGTCGATAATAATCTGCCACTTATCACGTTGTTTAAGTTCGTTTTTTAAGGCCTCAAGCACGATTTGATTCTCTACTTCTACCATAGCCAGAACATGAGGATTTATACTATTGATAACATCAGCCAAATGTTGAACCTTTAAGCAATAGCTACGATAAGTATACCGCTTGATCCCGCCGGGAAGAAAAGCTCCATCTTTCTTTTTGGGATCATCATTGATATCAAAGAAATTTTCTACATTCCAAAACATCAGGTTAAGATCACCCGCAAAACAAAGTGTAATCAAAAACAGAAAGAATATTTTCTTCATAACGCCCCCCCATAATGTTTAAAGAACTATATAATTGTTTTTAACTGAGTCAAATGGTCGATCAAATGATCTACTCCGGCTTTTTTAAGAAGGGACACATCATTATATCCATAGGTCACCGCAACGGTAGTAAGCCCCGATACTTGCCCGAATTTAATATCTGGAATACTGTCTCCGACCATAAAGCCGGTAACTTTATCACCTAGATTCATTTTGGTTTTAACATGATCCCAAATCTTTATATCCGGCTTGCATACATCCAATGTATCACCGCCGATCACCAGATCAAAATAAGTGGAAATTCCATAATAAGCCAACATGGCAACTACCATTTTTTCAGGTTTATTGGAAACTATGATCTGAGGAATATTCTTGTAATACTCAAGTACTTCTATTGTGTCGTCATATAAATATGAATTGTCCATTAAATGGCCCGAATAATATTCATTCATTTCACGCTCGATTTTTTTAAATAATTCCAGGTCAACGGTTTCGTTATTATCTCCGGCCAGGGCACAATAAACAGAACGTTCCACAAGCTTTGATATTCCGCTTCCAATAAAGCTTCGAACCCGCTCAGGTGGAATTTGAGATAGACTGTTTTGTTTTAGTACCACATTCATGCTATTTACAATATCTGGCAAGGTATTGCACAGCGTTCCATCAAAGTCATAACAGATCAAGTCGATATTTTTCATATTTTTTCTATAAATTTTTCTGCGATTGTTTTATTAACACCATTATCAAAATATATTATTAAGAAGGCTTGGCCACCTCGTTTGCTAACGCTTCTAACCTTCCCTTTTCCAAACATTTTATGCACAACTTTGTCTCCCACGGAAATTGAACCGGGTTTTGGAGGAACAATTGGAGTGATGACAGGTGCTTTTTTGTTTGAACCGCGATCATTTATAAAAAATCGATCAGCCGTCTTTACTCTGGTATGTTCATGAGAGGATGTACTAAATGCGCGTTGCTTCCGTACGAGTTCTTTTTTTATAAATTCTTCCGGAATTTCTGAAATGAACATTGAGGGTGATGCCCCCATTAAACTTCCATATTTCATTCTTTGCAGAGTTGACGTGATCGTTACATTTTGCATTGCACGTGTTAAAGCCACATAAAATAAACGCCGTTCCTCTTCAAGTTCTTTTGGATTCATTCGGGTTCTTTCAAGAGGAAATAACCCTTCTTCCATTCCGGCGATAAATACATGTTTAAATTCTAAACCTTTTGCACTATGGACGGTCATCATTGTTACCGCATCAGTGGAATCTTCCCATTGATCTATATCAGTTTGAAGTGAAACTTCTTGTAGAAAATCTTCAATACTAGCTTCGGGATTATACGTTTCGAACATTTTAACGCCATTCAAAAATTCATTTTGGTTTTCAAAACGTTCTCTTAATTCAGGATCTTTCTTGTCTTGATATTCGAGCAAAAGCTGACTTTGTTCTAAAATTTTCAGCACAAATGCAGAGGGACTCATCTCATTAATCAGCATTTGTAAACTTCTCATCATATTCATGAAGGTATTGATCCGTTGTGAGATCGCGGGTGATAATCCGGCTTCTTGCGGATATTGCATGGCTTCCCACAAGGTTCGTTGTGTCTCTAATGCAAATGCTTCCAGTTTTGCAATGCTACTGTCACCGATACCGCGTTTTGGTGTATTGACAGCACGCTTTAGACTGACCACATCTCTGGGATTTATCAAAAGATTTAAGTAAGCAAGAATATCTTTAATTTCTTTTCGCTCATAAAATTTTATACCGCCAACCAGCACATAGCGAACACCACGATTTCTCAGTGCTTCTTCCAATAAACGTGATTGAGCATTCGTTCTATATAAGATAGCAAAATCTCTCAGCGGTTTCCCCGAAAACCGGATTTCTTTTGCAATATAATCTGATTCTTTATAGTCTCTTTCACACTCCTTGTGAAGTATTTTATCACCATCCTCGCCTTCGGTCCACAGACTTTTTTCAGCTCGATGTCCATTCCCCTTGATCATGGCTGAAGCAGCTTCAATAATATTCCTTGTGCTTCGGTAATTCTGCTCCAATTTGACAGTTTGAGCATTGGGAAAAGTTTTTTCAAAATTCAATATATTACTGATGTCCGCACCGCGCCAACCATAAATGGATTGATCGTCGTCCCCGACAACACAGATATTCTTTGATACTTCGGAAAATAATTTTACAAGTTGAAATTGTACATGATTGGTATCTTGGTATTCATCAACTAATACATAATCCCAGCGATGCCGGTATTTTTCAGCGATCTCGGGATGATCTCGAAACATTAGAATAGGGCGCATTAGCAGATCGTCAAAATCATAAGCATTATTGGCTTGTAATATCTTATTATATTCAGCATATACCTTTACGTACTTTTCTTTCATAAAGTCATTATTCGTTCTTTTCGCAGATTCAGCCGGTAAAAGCAATTGTTGTTTTTGTTCGCTGATATAATGAGACACAGAGGAGGGCATATACATTTTAGTATCAAGTTCAAGTTTTTTTAAACTTTCGGTTATAACGGACTTTTGATCTTTGGTATCATAGATTGTAAAGTCCGGAGAATAGCCGTCAATTCTTTTTTCACTTCTTAAAATTCGAGCACCAATACTGTGAAAAGTACCAATGTTGACCGTATTGCCCGGGCCAAGAATTTCCACTACCCTTTCTTGCATTTCCCGGGCGGCCTTGTTTGTAAACGTAACCGCAAGAATGCGATGAGCCGTGGTTTTCTTCTGTTGCAATAAGTAAGCAATTTTACGTGTGAGAACTCGTGTTTTACCCGAGCCGGCCCCGGCGAATATCAATAGCGGCCCATCAGTGATCATTACAGCTTGTCGCTGACGCTCATTTAGTCCTGTTAGTATATCTGTCATTTAATTCCTTGTTTTCAGCGAAAAATTGGGTATAAATAAAAAAAGGAGAACAAAATTCTCCTTTTTTTAGAATTCTGTGATATCAGTAACGATATTGATCCGATTTATAGGGCCCATTTTTTGAAATACCAAGATAATCGGACTGTTTTTTTGTCAAAGCAGTTAATTTTACTCCCAGTTTTTCAAGATGCATTCGGGCAACCTCTTCATCGAGGTATTTTGGAAGCGTATAAACCCCCAGTTCATGTTTATTTTGCCAAAGATCGATCTGGGCAAGCACTTGATTTGAGAAAGAATTACTCATCACAAAAGAAGGATGACCCGTTGCATTTCCAAGATTAACCAATCGACCTTCGGAAAGTAAAATAATGGCATGCTTATCGGGAAAAACAATCTTATCGACCTGAGGTTTAATATTTTTCTTTTTTACTCCCGGAAGGGCATAAAGCGCATCAACCTGGATCTCATTATCAAAATGACCAATATTACATACGATTGCATTGTTCTTCATTTTTTTCATATGTTCAGTGGTAATAACATCGCAGTTCCCGGTTGCGGTCACAAAAATATCACCCTTGTCGGCCATATCATCCATTAAAGAAACCTCATAGCCCTCCATTGCCGCCTGTAAGGCACAGATCGGGTCAATCTCTGTAACAATGACCCTGGCGCCGAGTCCGCGCATAGACTGCGCACACCCCTTACCTACGTCCCCATAGCCGCACACTACAACTTTTTTCCCGGCGACCATTACATCGGTACCTCGTTTGATACCATCAGCTAGTGATTCTCGGCAACCATAGAGATTATCGAACTTAGATTTTGTAACCGAATTATTCACATTGATAGCAGGAAAAAGCAATTCGCCCTTTTCCATCATTTGATAAAGTCTTGCAACGCCTGTTGTTGTTTCTTCGCTTACACCACGAATATTACTTGCAATATCAGTCCATCGTGTTGGATTTTTTTCAATATCTTCAAGGATCAGCTTATGAACGATCAATAATTCTTTGCTTCCAGTGACCGGATCAGGTACAATACCTGTTTTGGCATACTCTTTTTCCAATCGAGCTCCCTCGTGGACCATGAGAGTCGCATCGCCGCCATCATCAACTATGATATCGGGTCCTTTGTCATTGAAAAGAAGCGCATGTTTAGTGCACCACCAATATTCTTCCAACGTTTCGCCTTTCCATGCAAATACCGGGATCCCAAGATCTGCAATTGCTGCAGCTGCATGATCCTGAGTGGAATATATATTACAACTGGCCCAGCGAATATTTGCACCCAAGACCGATAATGTTTTGATCAGTATCGCGGTTTGGATGGTCATATGCAGGCTTCCCGTAATATTGGCACCTTTTAAAGGTTGAGACGCCTTATACTTTTCTTGCAATGCAATAAGACCCGGCATTTCCGCTTCAGCCAATTTTATTTCTTTATGGCCAAAATCAGCGAGCGAAATATCTTTTATTTTATAATTCATTTATTCTGCCACTCTGTCTATGTAATACGCAATAACAGTTATAGATTGAGCAATAGCAAGCAAAGCCGCAAAATTTGTCGCAAAATTCTTGCCGAATTTTGGTGGAAGTATAATCGTATCGCCACCTCGAATTTCCGGGATCAAAGATTCATCACCGGTCTCAATATATTTATCAAGATCAACATAAATGACAATGGGCTCATCTTTTGTTAAACGTTTCCCACGGATTATTTTGACGTTCGTTAGTTTTGCCGTATTGACCGGTCCTCCCGCAAGAGATAATATCCCCAGCAGATCATAACCGATAGGAACATCATAAATACCCGGTGAAACCACTTCACCCCAAACTTTAATGGGGCTGGTCATGTTTTCCTCATCTGAAAATTTTGGTTTAAAACTTAATCCATCTTGAGCATAAGCTGAAAGGGTCATTAATATCAATATCCCCAATACAATTATTTTTTTCATTTATTTATTTCTCCTTATTTTACGGTAAAATACTTCCAATCACTTTCTGAACCTTCAGTTTCCGGAGCACCCCCCAACTGAGCAGCTATTGCATCGATTCGCCACCTATAATTGCCTTTATTTAAATATCTTTTACCTGCAGCGTCTTCCGGTAAACTATTTATTAAAATGGTAGTATGTGTACTAGACGAATTAATATAAGTTATATATGTTGATTTTGATAAATCAAATCTAAATATCTTAGAAAAATATTTTACCTTGTATGATTCATTTTCAAAATATGCTAAACGAAAATAAAAATAATTAATATTATCAACATGAAATTTCGGATAATTAAATTCAAAACTTGGTTGATTACTATAAATATCACCCAATGGTTCATGTAAGGTGGATTTATAAACAAGTCTATAAAAAACAGTATCGGATGTTTCTTTACTTATTGTAAAATCATTGTGTGATCTTAAATAATAATAATAGGTTGTATCGAGATTTACGTCATAATCAATATAGCTGTCACTATCATATAAAATGCCGGCATTCCTTTCAACGGATGCTATTCGTTTGAATTGATATTCCTGGTCAATTAGCTTTCCGCGATATACATAATAATCAAGAATTCCTTCGCTTTCTGCGCTTGCCGGCTCTTCCCATTCTAAATAAATAGCATTATCGGGATGCGCATCAATTCCTTTTTCTTCTAAACTGTCCGGAGGATTTTTAAGAATAAATTGTGGCGGAGTAATATCAGGTTGTTCAAAACAACTGCTTAATAATAACATCATGACCAATATTAAAAAAATATTTTTCATTAGTTCTCTCCCCAATAATAAGATAAAGAGATTAAATGGCTCCAGTTGATCTCATGATATTGAATGGAATAGTCGATCTTTAGTTTTCCGGTGGGTATAGGTAACATTAATCCCAGTCCACCACTTATACTGCTTATATCTTTTCCAAAGCGAACATCTATAAAATCTTTGATTCGCAATTGGAACCCATAGCGCACACCATAACTTGGAAAAAATTGGCTTTCATAAATATAGCCATCAACGGCAAATTTTAACTCGCTTTGTAAAAACCTTATTGGCTGATGCAGTGCAATTCCACCCGTTATACGCATATTTCCAAAATCATTCAGATTGTTAAACCATATAATGGGTGATTGAATAATATTTTCCATGTTTAATCCAATAGAAATATCACCAAGCCGCTTTATATAAAACACTTCACTTCCGGGAAAAATCAGTCGTACTCCTCCGTCGAGCCCTGCGCCAATTGCGCTTGAGCCATCTAGGGATTTATAAATAATTTTAGCGTTCATCCCATATTGTAAATATATTGTGAAACGATCGTATGACCATCCTATTTTAATATCAATCGGCGTTTCCTTGGCCAGCGATAAAAGCAAGGCACTTTCAAAGTCATAAAAGCTTTCAAGATCAAGGATATCTCTAACATATTCTCTGCGTTCATTAATATTGGGAATATTATTTATTATATCATCCCTGCGATATAATTGTACGCCTACCGTATTTAATATAACGCCAATCTGATATTTTCCATATGGCATTGAAAAGCCTATACTGTTTTGTGTGGCTAGACCATATAAATTATTATATTGAGAATATATTTCCTTGTTCCTATATCCCACCAGACCTGCAGGATTAGTAATAACGGAAGAAATTCCGTTAAGTGAAGTAAGCCCGGTTCCTCCCATTGCAATAGATTGCGATGATTTTCCGGCCAAAACAAATGCGTCGCCATAATATCCATACTCGGCATATGACACCGATACAATTAAACACAAGATTATAATAATAATGCTTTTTTTCATCTCAGTTTTGCAATTTTACCGGTTGATTTAATTTTATTATCATCCACAACACCCTCAATAACATAAAAATATACACCATTGGCAACAGTATTCCCAAATTCATCTTTACCATACCAGGGGATCTCGTGATATCCAATACTGTAGAGAGGAAGATCTGTTATCGCATTTTCACTTACCGACATGGTGAATATTTTCTGTCCGGAAAGAGTGAATATTTTTATTGTAACATCATCAAATTGTTCTGTTAATTCATAAATAAAAGTTGTCTTATTGGTAAATGGATTAGGAAAAGCTCCATAGTCAATAAGCTGGGATTCGCCGG
>CAYPTO010000003.1:0-16140 GCA_964413625.1 uncultured bacterium | reverse complement strand
TATGAGTATAATGCCATTTACCCGTAACTGGATTTGTGGTTTTTTCTTTTAAATATTCATGCTACTTCAAGTGCCATTAATCTAAAGCAAACAACCAAGATTCTTTATCAATAGACATTAAGGCAGAAGATAATTGTTTTAATTCAATATGCGCTTCCAAGCGAGGATTTTGTGTTAAATAACGACGTATAATCGACAATTGATGGAAATGACACATTTGTATGGGGATTCCCGGAAACACCTTAAATAAGCCCTTTTTACCGTCACAAACGATAGCTTTAATCTTCCACCCTCTTATCTTTAGTAAATTTATGCCCCGCTTGTAAAGCCGGATTGTTTCATAGTTCACGTAGTTCCAATTGAGATTATTCTTCCGATAAACATCACGAAATACCATTACACCAAAGCTGCGTCTAAAGTAAGTTGTATCCATAATAATGACCGTCTCAGTAGGCTTATGTTCGGAAATAATTAATTAGTTTTGATCTGATCGTTTTTACAGATAATTGATACTTTTCAGCTAACTGTTCAAGGCTCTGTTTTCCATCGGTATAATCATAAAATAAGGTAGAAATTATTGTGTGTTTTAAGCGAGGTTTATTTGCAAATCTATATCTACAGTTATTGCATCTATGACTCTGATAATTGTTCTTTTTGCCATTCTTTTTTGTGTTTTAGCTACCACATTTTGGGCACTTTTTTGTTCATTTTTTAATTGAAGAAAATGAAATCCTATCTATTATCCTAACATTCAATTAATTATAATGTTTTTAGCCCCCTAAAATTACCATTAGGCCAGATTTTGGAACAATTACAGATGAGTAGTTAATTATGGCAATGAAAAAACTTAATAATCAACTGAGAAAAACACTTGGCTTTTTAATGCCAAATGAAGTATTTTTTTTAAGAATTATAAAATTGCACTTACCATTTGAATCTATGTTTGATTTTAGATTATTTTCTTTTACAAATGATTAGATAATGGACAGATTAAAACGATTTCCTCTACTAAAGCAGGAACTTCCCATGCATATTTCAATATTGAAATTATGTTTTTTCATTTTCTCCGGATTCTTTAGTGTAAAATATGACGGTTTCAAGTTCCAGTTCAAGATCAATGTTGTTTACATAGGCATCTTCCGGGATATTAAGAGCTATGGTGGAAAAATTAATAAACCCCCGTATTCCTTCTGCGTACAACTCATCAAACATGGATTGTACAACATCATTGGGAACAGCAAGAATAGCATGTTTCACGGGATTATCTTTTAAGTAAGTGGGGATACTTGACGGAGGATAAACGGGAATAGGGGGAATACTTGACAATACTCCTACTTTTGGATCAAAAGCAGCAATAATCTTGATACAACCTTCGTGAAACCCATGATATCTGGCAAGCGCTTTTCCTAAATTACCGTAACCAATTAATATGAAGGGTAGATCTTTGTTCAATCCAAGTGTATTTTTTAACTCTTCAAGCAGCTCGACAACATTATAGCCTCCCCGCTTATTGCCACGTATGCCAAAAAGAGAAAAATCTTTTCTTATTTGTGTAGCCGGAATACCAATTTGAGTTGATATTGTTTCTGCATGCGTTTTTTCAACACCTTCTTTTTTCAATCGCAGTAAAATAGCCTTATATTGCGAGAGTCGAGTTACGTGATTTCTGAAATTCATCATATACTCCTTTTAACTCGTTAATCTATAACTAATTTTTTACCCATCCAAGTTTCCTGTGATATTATTCACATTAGATATGCTATTTACTCCCTTAACTGACAACGAGGAACAAGCCGACTAATGAACCTGATCTTAGAAGCATGAATCCTATTGATAGATCTCAAAATACTCAATACGTGTTATAAATATTTGAGATTTCTCCCTCCTACGTTCCCCAAACTATCAGGGCGCTGGTCAAGAAAACTTCGATGCACAGATCGGCCGGCATGCGCAAATATTACAAAGGCCTGGCAAGCGTAGCTCCGAATAATCGAGGCGAAGACTGTTCGAAATGACAGGAAAACAAAAAAGCTTCTGCAATAAGGTAAGAAGCTTTTTTCTGCTATTGGGGAATAATTTATATTTTAAATAACATGTCCGAGTAAGTTGGCATGGGCCAATATTCGATTCCGCAGGCTTCTTCCAGGGCATCTCCCGCTTCACGCAATTGTGCTATATCAATTATAAGAGTATCACCGGTAAATACCGGAGCATCCTCCTCGCTGAGGCCGGCAAGTTTTTTAAGATCTGCTTTTAATTTGCCAATACAATCTGAAAAAACATTTAACTTTTTATTCAAGTCCTTTAGAAGTTCAATTTGGAGTTTACTGTTAACGCCTACTTTTTGGAGTTTATTCGCATTCTCCGCTAACATTAACTGATATTTCAAAACAGCAGGTAATATTTGTCGTTCCGCCATCACTAACATGGTAGAAGCCTCAATTCGATTCTTTAAAACATAGTTTTCAAGAAAGATCAGCATTCTGGCGTTAAGCTCTTTTTCACTAAGAACATTTTGACGTTTAAATAATGCTACATTTTTATCTGAGCACAATTCAGGATAAACATCCACGCTCTTATTAAAACGAGGTAAGCCACGCTGCTCAGCTTCTTTATGCCATTTTTTAGAATATCCGTCACCATTAAATACAATACGTTTATGTTTTGAATAGACATCTTTAAGTAAGGCTTCAACATTATTATCTTTTTCAAGTATGTCTGCAAATTCAGCAAGCGTATCGGCAATCATCGTATTGAGGATCATATTGGGCCTTGCAAGCGAGCCTTGTGAAGGCGCCATTCTAAATTCAAATTTATTCAAGGTAAAAGCAAAAGGGGATGTTCGATTTCGATCTGTATCATCCTTTGAAATATCGGGTAAGGTTGAAACACCGAAATTAAAGATCTCGCGGACTTTTTTATCAACTTTTTCACCTTTTTCGATCTTTTCGAATATGGACGTCAGAGTTTGTCCAAGATAAACGGAAATAATTGCGGGAGGGGCTTCATGGCCTCCGAGACGATGATCGTTTCCAGGTGTCGAAGCAGAAAGAAGTAAAAGATCAGCATGTACATCAACGGCTTTAATTGCCGCAGCAACAAAAAGCAGAAATCGTTTATTTTCTTCCTCTGTTTTACCCGGTGATAAAAGATTAACTCCCTCATTGGTGTTAACGGACCAATTATTGTGTTTCCCGGATCCATTAACGCATGCAAAGGGCTTTTCATGAAGGAGGCATACCAAATGATGACGTCTTGCAACTCGTTTCATGATCTCCATTACAAGATGATTCTGATCAATGGTCACATTACATTCACCATATACGACGGCAAGTTCATACTGATTTGGTGCGACTTCGTTATGTTTGGTTTTTGCGGAAATACCTAATTTCCATAATTCCATATCCAGATCATTCATGAATAAAGAAACGCGCTCTTTGATACTCCCAAAATAGTGATCATCCAATTCCTGACCTTTTGGCGCCGGGGCACCAAATAAAGTCCGGCCTGTCATTTGAAGATCTAAACGTTCATTATAATAATTCTCATCAATAAGAAAATATTCTTGTTCCGGACCCACGCTCGGGATTGCATATTCCGATGTGGTATCACCCAATAGCCGCAGTACCCTGATCACCTGCTTTGATAAAGATTCAACTGATCTTAGAAGCGGTGTTTTTTTGTCCAGCGCCTCTCCGGTATAGGAGCTAAAGGCTGTAGGTATATATAAAGTTTTACCGTTTTCATCATCTTTAATAAAGGCGGGAGAAGTAACATCCCAAACCGTATATCCCCGCGCTTCGAACGTTGCTCTTAAACCTCCGCTGGGGAATGACGAAGCATCCGGTTCGCCCTGGACAAGTTCTTTGCCCGAAAACTCCATAATAATGCTACCATCACCATTGGGTGAAATAAAGGATTCATGTTTTTCGGCTGTTATACCGGTAAGAGGTTGAAACCAGTGAGTATAATGCGTAGCACCTTTTTCAATAGCCCAATCTTTCATGGCATTTGCAACAATTTCAGCGATATTTATATCTAATGCACGATGACCCTTAATAATATGCTTAAGTTGTTCATACACATTTTTGGGCAAACGCTGCTGCATTACCGCATCACCAAAGACATTCATACCAAATATTTTCATAATATCAGATTCAATGTTTTTCATCATGGTACCTGTTTTTTGTTGCTCAAAAATCTCCGCTAAATTAGCAAGCAAATTTAATAAAAACAACAATTATTTATAATATTGCCAATACTGTTTGATATTATATCACAATATTGCGTGGTCTTCGAATTATTATAAATATTATTTAATTATTGTTGTTGATTATTCACATTTACGGACAAATACTTGTCTATACTTCGCGATAAACGTTTAGCAAAGTATCTGCCAAAAAATCCACCAATCACCAGACCTACACACCCGGCAAGGAACTGTAACAATTCTTTAGGAATTTGCATCTCGGGGATAAAAGCACCAAGAAGAATCCCGGCAGCAAAAAATACCAATGGAATCCCGTAAGCCAAAAGTGATGTTTTTATCAGAATATTTTCTTTTTCCTCGATCTCGACCTTATCTCCCGCCTTCAGATCTTCACGATCATTTAAGATAACTTGTATTTCGGTACAATCTTTTTTCCCACATAAAGCGTGAGCGGCACACCCACGGCAAACATCCATGTTCTCTTTGATCTCTATAAAGACCTTGTTGCCCTTTTTTTCTTTTATAATTCCGTTAGTAGGCATCTGTCACCTATAAATGCAGAGACGCGACAAATCACGTCTTTACATGTTTCCTATTCTTTGACTCATTCTGCAGATGCAGGAGGAGGCGTTGGTTTTGGTTTTCTTTCCTTTTTAACGTGTTCAATCGCTGAGGTTGGGCAAACAGTTGCACATAAACCGCAATGCTTACATTTTTCGTAATCGATCGTTGCCAGATTATCGATCACATGAATCGCATCAAAGGGACATTTTCGTTCACATGCACCGCAAGCAATACAAGAGCGGGTACAGACTTTTGTAGCATAGCGCCCAATATCATGATTATTACAGAGAACTTTGGTCCTGTGTGATAAAGGATGTAATTCCATAAGGTCACGGGGACAAACATCTACGCACTTGCCACATGCAACGCATTTTTCTTCATCTACAACCGGCAAGCGATTCTCTGATATAATAATAGCGTCAAAAGGACAGGCTGCAGCACAATCTCCTAGTCCCAAACAACCAAATTCACACAATTTTTTTCCGCCGGAAACAAGTGTAGCGGCAATGCAGGATTGAGCACCTAGATATTCGCCCTGATATGCGATCTCTTCAAGTCCGCCCTGGCATTGACATTGAGCAACCTCTTTCTCACCACTGGTAATTTCAACACCCATAATCTTGGCAACTTGTTCGGCAACTTCAGTTCCACCCACCGGACACCCATCAACGGACGCGACACCTTTTGCTACAGCGTTTGCAAAAGCCTGGCATCCAGGGTAACCACACCCGCCGCAATTTGCACCGGGGATCACATCCATAATCTCTGTGATACGGGGATCTTCCTCAATATGTAATTTTTTATTGGCGATCGCTAATACAACGGCAAAAAGTAAGCCTAGTCCTCCCATACTTCCTGCTGCAATCAGTATTGATTGTATATCCATCATTCTTCCTTATATTAACCCTGCAAAGCCCATAAATGCTAAAGCAAGACTTCCCGCAATGATCATTGTGATTGCAGCGCCCTGAAAAGATTTAGGTACGTTTACAAGTTCAAGTTCTTCTCGAATACCGGCCATTATAACTAGCGCCAATGTAAATCCAATTCCTGCGCCCACACCGTAAATCAGCGTTTCGGAAAAATTATATTCTTTAAGGACTGAATTCAATGCCAATCCCAAAATTGCACAGTTCGTTGTGATCAGTGGTAGAAAAATACCTAATGCATCGTAAAGTGGTTTACTCACTTTACGAATGAACATTTCTACAAATTGAACAAGTGATGCAATAACAAGAATAAAAGCAACATATTCCAGGATCTGAAGATTAAAGGGTACAAGGATAAAATTATAGACCAACCATGTCACCATCGCTGCGATCACCATGACAAAAGTAGTTGCCATTCCCATACTGAAAGCGGAATCCACTTTCTTGGATACTCCCACAAAAGGACAAATACCGAGGAATTGGCTTAAGACGAAGTTATTGATCAGCGCAGCGCCAATAAAGATAATGAGTAAATTCATGCCTTTCTCCTAGAATTGATCCAATTTGCTCCGGCAATCAAACAGCCCAGTGCAAAAAAAGCGCCCGGCGGTAAAATCATTTGGCCCCAAGGTGAAAAAGATTCCCCCATAATGTTCATTCCAAACCATGTCCCTGAACCGAGGATCTCACGAATGGAGCTCAGTACAAGAAGTGTTAGAGTAAAACCCAAACCCATCCCCAGGGCATCCATCAGGGAACGCCAAATACCGTTTTTGGAAGAAAATGCTTCTTGGCGGCCAAGGATCATACAATTCACAATGATCAGCGGAATAAATGGGCCGAGACTTTTTGAAATATCAGGAGCAAAAGCTGCTAAAAATCGATCAGCGATCGTTACAAATGTTGCAATGATTACAATATAGGCTGCAATGCGAACCTGTCCCGGTATAACTTTGCGGAACATCGAAACCAGAAAACTGGAGCTAAGCAACACAAAGGTGGCTGCCAACCCCATGGCAAGTCCATTTTCCGCAGAAACGGTTACAGCAAGTGTTGGACAGAGCCCAAGCAATTGCACGAGAACAGGATTCTCATCCCATATCCCTTTTACAAATTCTTGTATTGCGGTTTTTTCTTTCATATTTATTCTCCAAACGCAATGATTGCTTTATTTATCCAACACGGTTTTTGCTTTTTTTATTTCGGTATTCAATATTCTGACTATTGCCGCAGATGAAATGGTTGCTCCTGTAATCGCCTGTATTTCCGTATTCCCGGAAGGTTTTGCATTCTTAACATAGGTAATTTCAGGGTTTATTTTCAATCCCTTGAATTGATCTATAAACCATGTGGGATTATCCTTGTTTGAAGGATCATTTTCAATTTTCGTTCCGAGTCCGGGTGTTTCTACCTGTGCCAATATTTTTGCATTGATAATCTCTGAAAAATCCGGCGTAACACTGACCATTATTACCAGCTCACTTTGAAACCCACCACCGGCTACTTGAAAAGCATAGGCCACTATTTGATCATTTTTCTTTGCTTCATAGAATACATATTCTAGTTCTTCGCCATTTTCTTTAACTGTTTTTTTGATCGTTTTTACTTTTACGTTTTGAGGGAGAACCTCATGAATAGCCTCATTCATGACTTTATTTTTATATGCATCGATCCGTGGTTTTGTATAGCCATCAAGCACAGCCAAAACCGCGCCGGATATAACTGTGATTAAGGTCAATACAATAATGATCTTAGCCGTATTATTCATATGATTCCTCTAATTCTTTTTCTTTTCTTCCTGGATCTCACCAAAATATTTCGGTCGCGTCCAGCGATTCAGCAAAGGTACAAGTCCGTTCATAAATAATATTGAATACATCACACCTTCGGGCAAACCGCCCCAAACACGAATGACAACAAGAACAATTCCCATACCAATACCATATATCCAGGTACCAAGGGGTGTGATCGGCGAGGTGACCATATCGGTCGCCATAAAGAAAGCACCCAGGATCAAGCCTCCCGAAAAAACCATAAAGAGCGGATTGGGATAAATTTCCGGATTTATCAGCCATAAAACACCGCTAAATACAAAAACAGTCCCGATATAGCTTAGGGGAATTCGCCAATCAACATATCTCAATATGATTAAGATAAGACCACCAACCAATAAGGCTATGGCAGAGGTTTCACCTATACATCCCCCGACATTTCCCAAAAGCAGCGGTTTAAGATGTGTGCCTATACCTTCAAACTTCATAAGTCCCAAAGGCGTAGCTCCTGTTACCGTATCAACAGCTTTTGATGTGGCTATCTCGAAATGAGATCCCGCACTTGCAAAGGCCGGTAATGTCCATGTTGTAATTTTAACCGGAAAACTTGCCTGCAGAAATGCACGGCCAAGTAATGCGGGATTAAAAATATTCGCACCCAAACCACCAAAAACCTGTTTCCCGAAGACAATGGCAACAACTGCACCTAAGGCTGTTCCTGCGATCGGGAACGTAGGTGGAAGTGTCATGGCTAAAAGAATACCGGTCAAGATAGCCGATCCGTCATCAATGGTTAGTCCGGTTTTCATGATCTTATTACAGACATACTCTGCAACCATAGCAGCAAAAACAGCCACTAAGATCGTAACCATAGCTTTGGTGCCAAATAACATGAGTGAAACGATCAAAGCAGGTAAAAGGGCCGCAATAACAGTGTACATAATGCGAGGAACCGATTGTTTTCCTTTGTTATGTGGTGCCGGAGCAACAATGGTCATTCTATCCGATTTAAACAGACGACGTCGTGGATCCGGTTTTGGCTTTGGTTTTTTCTCGATCGGTTTTTTTATTTCTTTTTCCGGAGTAACATCGAGTTGTACTTCTTTTTTTAATTCTTCCGGAGCAGACGTTTTTTCTGTCATGCTTTCTCCTTTGACTTTTTCGCTGCCGCTTCTCTTACCCGAATTTTTCCAACCTTGATCCATTGTACTATAGGAATATTTGCGGGGCAAACAAAGGAACAAGAACCACATTCAATACAATTCATAATACCAAATTCATTTAATTTCTCAACTTCTTTTGCTTGAGAAAGCTTTGATAAACGTATAGGCATAAGGTTCATTGGGCAAACATGTACACATGCGCCACAGCGAATACAGGGAAATGTAGTAATTTCTTCAACTAACTCACCGGTAACGGCTACAATACCGCTACTGCCTTTGACGACCGGTGATTCCAAATGATACTGGGTCATTCCCATCATGGGACCGCCCATAAAAATGCGGTGAACGTCATTTTTGACATTCCCACATGCATCAAATAGATTTTTAAACGGCGTCCCCAGACGTGTCATTAGATTTTTCGGTTCATTAACACCGTCACCCGTCACAGTAACCACTCGTTGGACCAATGGTTTAGCTTCTGTTACAGCTTCAGTTACAGCATAAGCCGTTGCAACATTATTAACAACCACACCCACGTCCATTGGAAGTTTACCATAAGGTACTTTTCGCTTTAGAATCGAATAGATCAGCATCTTTTCCGCGCCCTGAGGATATTTTACTTTCAAAGGAACAACAGTGAAAGGATGCCCGAGCTCAACTACGCGTTTTTGCATCTGCGCAATAGCTTCGGGTTTGTTGTTTTCAATACCAATATACCCTTTTTTAACATCCAGAATATGCATCATGATCGCCATGCCAAGAAGGATCTTGTCTGTCTGTTCGATCATTAAACGATCATCGGAGGTTAAATAAGGTTCACATTCTACACCATTCAAGATAAAAGAATCTATAGTTTTATTTTCCGGGGGATTTAATTTTACATGAGTAGGGAAAGTCGCTCCGCCAAGTCCGACAATTCCGGCATTACGGATGGTATTAAGTAATTTTTCTTTGGGTGCCCATTTCCAATCATCAACTTTTTCAAGAAGCTCCCATTCTTCCTCACCTTCGCGCTTGATGTGGATCATTGTTGAGCGCATACCAAGAGGGTGATAATATTTTTCTATATCCTTAACGACGCCGGTAATACTCGAATGAACGGGTGCGGAGACATAGGAGCTTGTGTTGGCAATGATCTGGCCTGTTTTTACTTTATCGCCCTTTTGTACCAGGGGCTCACAGGTAACGCCAATATGTTGTTGCAGCGGGATGTAAACATCATCCGGCAGTGGCAAGGTCTCTATGGCCTTGTCGTGACTGAAATACTTGTAATCTTCAGCGTGAAGACCTTTTTTAAATGTCGATAGCTTCAATGTTTATCTCCCATTGAAATACGGTAAATCTCTACCTAATTAACAATGTGTAAATATAGTGAAAATGAGAATAAAATCCACCGCCTTTTTACAGAATATTGTTAAAAATAAGAAAAATTTATTAAATAATAAAAGTACGGAACAGACATGCCTGTTCCGTACAGAGCTATAATGTTCCAAGAACATTTATTTCAAGAGCGTCATCCTATTCACGATCATTTCTTCCCCCGCTGTGATCTTATAGAAATACACGCCCGAGCTTAAAAATGAAGCATCGAAATTTAAATTCCATGAACCGGCTTCAAAATGCCGATCTGCAAGAAGAGCAACCCGTTGTCCGCGCGTATTGAATATCTCAACCCGAACTTTATCGCTCGAAGGTAGATCAAAACGCAAGGTCGTTACAGGATTGAAAGGATTCGGATAGTTAGGATATACCTTAAAGCCATCCGGAATATCAATAACAGAACTGCTTGTTATCGTCATCTTAAAAGAAGCGGTATCTGCAAGTTCGCCAATACCATTATCTTTGACAATAACCATGATATTGCTTACGCCTTCATAATCACTTTTGGCTTTCAGTCTGAATTTTTCAGCAGGATTTGAATATCGTCTTACACTTATTGCCGATGTATCAGGAATAACATTCATTGTGAGAATATCCATGGGATCCGGATCGCTATATGCGGCGTAATAATAAATTGATGTAGAGGGTGCAACACTTGTGTCTGAAATAGCTTCGATTACAGGTGGGTGATTCTCGGGGAATGTACCCTCTTGTTTATTTACCATCCTAAGCTGATCGATATAAAAAGTAACAACATCTTCCGGATGTTCACTTCCCGGTATAAACTGAATAGATTCATATCCATAGGAAGTCCCATCTAAGCTACCACCTGTCATACTGCCCCATACCCCGAATTGAGAAGGATCGTGAATATCCCATTCAACCAGTTTCCAACCAATCCAATCAACGGTATACCATGTCGAAACTTCAAAACTATTGGCACCTCCTCTTTCATTAATACTAAAGCGGAATTTGTATCTGTTTCCATTACCATAGACATAAGCTTGCAAGACCATAGATGTATCTAGGTTAGCATTGTTTTTAAGATCCGCATTATGAACACGGGCAAACCAATCTGCCTGCGTAGGAACAAGAACAATCTTTAAAGCCTTATAATCGGGAGCAAATCCAGAAACGCGATTCGTTGACTGAATAGTTGATGAAGATGATGTACTGTTTATTCCGACTGTTGAACCACTATATGTTGGTGTTTTCCATTCATATATGCCCGTAAAATTATCGATCATCTTACGGCCAAGATACATGGAACTGTCAGTTGTAAAACTTATGCTTTGACTTGTCATCGCATTACCCGCGGTATCGGTAATACCTGCCTCTAATTCTAATGTGACAATCTCATTTGAAGGAAAAAATGAATTAGGTTTGATATTGACATGACTGCGATTGTCAGACCCGGTATAAGCTGTATAAGATGGAGTAATAACATAACCGGCATAGTAGAATTTAAATTTGTCAACCAATGTGGAATAATCTATTTTTTCGTTAAATATCAGCGAAACGGGAAGATCGGTATCTATATCAAAATCTCCCTGTACCGGGTAATTGTAAGTAATAACAGGTGCCTCTTCATCAGCACCCGAAATCGTAAAAGCAAAGGAATAAGCATCTCCACCCGTACCGTCTTTATTCCCATCAATTTGAAGATCTATTTGATCTGTAGTCAATGCACCGAAAGTAACCGTGTAAGTTGTATTAAATTCCCATGAAGCAGAAATATTTAAGATCAAGTGATCATCTTTTACCCATGTGGGATTATCCCACTGCAGACTGAGGTTTTCCGGTACAGGTGTTATCGTTAAATTATCCGCTATACTTGCGGCATTCATACTTTTATTAAATTCCACTCTTACGACTTGGTTGTTAGGAACTTCCGTTTCGTTTGAAGCAGGATCATGAGCTATGACCTGAGGTGGCAATATGGGCAAATTGTCAGTACTGACGACTGACGAAAGTTCCGATTCAATCCAGTAACGGTTACACATTGAAGCGGCGTAATAATATTTTGTATTGCTTAATTGAAGACCATCAAAATTTACATCATAAGTAAATGCGCTATCTGCAAAAACGATCTTGACTATTTCACTGTTGTCAACATTAATAGATGATGTTCTTTCACGGTAAACAACAAACCATTGGTTTTCAGTAACACTTGCAGCAGGCGTAATTGTCAATGTATATGAACTATCGGTATTCTTCACCATATTAAGGGTAGGTGCTGCAGGCACATCACTATTTAAAAATGCATAACTTGGGTGTTTTGTCTTCTGTGCAAAAACGGTATGAGAACTTTCTAAAGCATAGGGTGAATCTTTCCAATTCGTATATGCAAAAAACTGAAAGCCTTTAACCCATGGAAGTGAACGAACAATTGAAATGATATTCTGATGCTGGCCCCAAGTGCTTAATAAATATGAAGGGGGACCGGGTGAATAATAACGTCCATCTGCTATACCTTTTGTTAGGTAGGGATACCAGTCTGATTCCAGTTCGTATTTTAAATCTCTTCCGGTTTTCCAATGATAGCTCATGGCAGTAATCATATCTACCCAGCCTTCATTTAACCATCTTGCAGCATCCTGGAATGTGCTATAATAGCCATTCCAACTGCCTGCTCTATGTCGTCCCAAAGCAGCCGGTGAAACTTTAACCCATGGTTTTATTTGCTGAACAGTATCATGAACAGCTTTAATGAACACATTGGTAGCACCCCGGCGCCAATCGCCCCAAGAGGCAAATTTTACACCCGGTGTTGCATCCGGAAATAAATCCGTGCTATCCGGGATACCGGCGCTTTCGGGGTGAAGCGCGTCAAAAAGATAGCGATTACTTGCAGAAGGGGCTAAGGGAGTCCGATTAGATTGAGAAGCCATTTCTCTGTTTTGTAAGTATTCTTCCATACCCGGAGGGAATTCACCATCCGGAAGATCATTATCTTCGGCATATTGGGCAAAAAGAATACTGGCTTCAGTATTATCATATTCGTTCCAGCGAACATAATCAAAATGAATTCCGTCAATATCATAATTTTTTACTATTTCAGCAACCAAACTCACAGTATAATCGCGTACTTCTTTTAATCCCGGAGATAAAGACTCGGAACTGCCCATGGGATGATCATAGCCATCACGACAAACCCAATCAGGATGTTCTACAGCCGGAGCACCTTCCTGATTGCTTGAACAATGAAAGGTATTGAACCAGGCATGTAGTTCCAGCCCGCGTTTATGGGCTTCTTCAATTGCAAATGCCAAAGGATCATATCCGGGATCTGTATAGCCAAGATAAGAGCCCCATGGCTCAATGGCAGAAGGATAGTATACCGTTCCTCCCTGTCTAACCTGCCACAAGACAGCATTCATGCCGGCTTCTACATGTTTATCAAGAATATCACGGGTTCTTTGTTTCAATGTTTCTGTAGAAGCACCTGCCGAAAATTGGTTCCAGGTAATGGACCATATTGCGCGCCATTCACGATTGTTTTCGGCAAATATTGCTCCTGTTAACAAACAAATCAATAAAATAATACTGAGTAATTTTTTCATTATTTCCCTTATTTATACATATAATATTTTTTGGACATTTTCTTGAATTCTTCTACATCACGTTCAAATATTGGTTTAATATCTGCAAATTTGTAGTTTTTCTGGAAGGTCTTGCGGATTTCATCCGTTCCACAAACGATATCCATTGAATGCCAGCGATTTTTTCCCATTTCGATCAGATCATGTTCGGGATATAATTGATGGTGTACCTCCATAAAACGGAATTGCAGGTACATGAGTTCCACTTTTCTAAAATCTGTGATGTGAATTTGAACACCTTGAACTTCTTTGCCCTTATCTACACCATAGTATGGAGTATAGGCGATAGGACGAAAAACAACACCTTCAAGGTCAAGCGCATTCATAGCATCTGCCAACTCCTGAGCATCTATCCATTCTGCCGCATAACATTTAAAGGGAAAGGTATATCCTACACCAATATTGACTTGGTAGAGCTCACCCAGAATACCGCTTGCCACATAGTATGGCGGCGTATTGCCTTCCGGGATATGTGGTGATGAAGGGACCCAGCTTAAACCGGTATCTTCGAAAGCCATTTTTCTTTTCCAGCCTTTCATGGGCACAACGGTCAAGTCGCATTTATCTCCATTCCTCAACAAACCTTCTTCATTATAAACCATCGCCAATTCACCGATTGTCAGCCCATGAACGTAGGGTATTTTGTAAGCACTAACTCCCGAGAAAAAACCTTCTTTAACAGTTGCGCCTTCAACAATATTTCCCGTTAGGGGATTGGGTCTGTCCAGTACAACAAATTCCACATTATTTTCAGCTGCGGCTTCCATACAACGACCCATGGTGCTGATGTAGGTATAAGAACGACATCCGATATCTTGGATATCAAACACCAACACATCAATATTTTCCAAAGATTCCGGTGTCGGTCGTTTATTTTTTCCATATAATGAATAGGCTGTGACACCGGTAACAGGATCTACAGCATTTTCAATTCTTTCACCTGCTCCAAAGTTACCGCGGACACCATGTTCGGGACCAAAGAGGGCTACCAGATTAACTTCCGGAGCATTAAATAAAATATCAACCGTAGAACGCAGATCTTGACTTACGCCCGTTGGATTTGTAATCAACCCAACACGTTTATCTTTAAGAATATCAAATCCTCTTTCTTCAAGAACATCAATACCTAATTTAACTTTTGGTTGCCCTGCAAAACAAAGGGTTACTATTATTAGCAGACTTAATATTTTTTTCATTAAGTGCTCCTTTTAAATTTTGATAAAAATCTTCTTGCGATACAAAATGAGTGAGATCGCCCAAAAAATGGTGATAGTCGTTAATGCAAAAAGTAATGATGCATTAATTTGGCTATAATCAGCCATTGGCATAAAAAATTTCGCAAATAGCCAAGACTTAGTGCTGACTATGGCACCATTCATCGGTATATATTTTATATACACAAGCAGTCTTGTATAAATGGAAGATAAAACAAAAATGAACAAGGGATTTGAGCCAAAAACAACAAAAGGTTCAGTTGCGCTCTTCCAGCCTAAAACATCGATCAGTAAAATGGAAACACCTAAGAACAACATAGCCCAGCCACCCATCAAGATCACATATGATGAGCTCCAGATCGGCTTATTGATCGGGAAGAAAAGTCCCCACAAGAGACCGAGTGCAACAAAAGCAGCACCACGAATGAGCATTTTTTTGACTAGTTCCTTTTTATCGGGAGTTGCAAGGATCAGCATGCCGGTAAAGTATCCCAGGATCGTTGTAACAATGGCCGGGAGCGTGCTGAGTAAGCCTTCGGGGTCAAAGGCAATGCGTGCACCCATACTATCACGATAACCGTGGTATATGTGGCCGTCACCAAGAATGGCAAGATCCACTTTACGTACAAGAACATCCTCTATGCCAAACCCACCGGTCGATGCCAAGAGAATCCAGTAACCTACAAGAATGCCTCCGGCGATCCACATCACTGTTTTTTTATTAAATTTCAAAACCAATAATGAGGCAAATAAATAGCAGAGAGCAATCCTTGGCAGCACACCAACCAAACGCCAATTGCCAAAAAGATTACCCATCGCTTCACCAAAAGTACTACCGGAAACCGGGTGTAAGAGACCCAAAAAGATTCCCAATCCATAAATTATCAGAGTCCGTTTAATGATCTTTTTCGTCGCATTTTTATTCAATTTATAATCGTATTTTCTAAAAGAAAAAGCCATGGCGACACCAACAATAAACAAAAAGAATGGAAAGACAAAATCCGTTGGAGTCCAACCGTGCCATGCAGAATGTTCTAAAGGAGCATATTGAGCACCCCATTTCCCGGGATTATTCACAAGTATCATCAGAGCCACTGTTGCCCCTCTGAATACATCCAATGCAATGAGTCGTTTTGATTCAGCCATAAAATCACCTCGTCAATTAGTGTTTATTATATCTTCTTAATGTAATGATTTATACATTGATATTCAAGTGACAAGTCTTTGAATAACGAATATCGAACATGTGAACAATCGAAGTGAATACGAATTTCTTCGATTATAGATTGTTGACCATCGATCCATC
>CAYPTO010000002.1:0-19328 GCA_964413625.1 uncultured bacterium | reverse complement strand
GGCAGCTCCACCGCCGATGATGATGATATCATATTGAATTTGGTTCATTCAGAAAGATAGAATCAAAAGATGAAAGTTAAAAGCAGGAAATATAATTGACTCAATAAAATTAATTTTCAATTAATTATCTTACGAATAATTTAAAATATGATCAAAAAAGTATAAAATACTTACGAAAACTCTTGATATCTTAAGAAATAGTAAGTAAACTTATTACGGAAATAAAAAATATCTTAATAAAACGTAAGGTATTGGAGCGAAAGATGGGAAAGAACGCAAAGAAATTACTTAAAGATGCAAGCTTGGAACTGATCCTGAAAAAAGGTCCAAAAGCAGTTAGAGTTCAAGAAATATGTAAGCTTGCCGGGGTTAGTAAAATGTCGTTTTACTATTATTACGATAATAAGCGACATATCATTGAAGACGTGATAAAGGGATGGTTAGACCAATTGCTTGAAGAATCAAAACAAATAATGAATTGCAATATACCTTTTTCTGAAAAGATCGTAGAACTTGTGGAATGGAAGGCTGATTTCGTAAAATCCATGAGCCAGGCATTTTTGCAGGAATTATACGATTCCGATGGTGAATACTCGTATTTAGTTAAAGATATTATGAGCGAAACTCAAAAACTGACCTATATGTTCTTTTCCAGCGGTAAGAAGCAAGGTGAATTAAATAAGAATGTGGATGTTTCCACTATCATGTTGTGGATGAATATTATTTCTGATATGGCCATTGAGGGAAAATTCAATCAACTATTTGACGATCCCAAGGAAATGAACAAACAAATCAGAAATCTAATGCTTTACGGGGTATTGGGAAATACAAAATGAAAAAATTATTTATTATTTTACTCTCCTTCACTATAGCTTTTGCCGCAAATAAAGGAATACAGTCGCTTCGCTTTAAAGGAACTGCAACAATGTACGGTTCTGCATTTTCCAATTTTAATTCAGGTGCACAATTCTTACCTGTCATTGAAGGAAATTTTTTACCGGATACATCACGATTTATTGCGGATTTTGAATTTTCAGCAGATACATATGTCCGATTTGATACGGTCAATCAATTCACACCGGGAATAAATCCCTATCGCGGATGGATCAGATTGGCGGGAAATCAATTCGAGTTCCGGGTGGGGCTACAAAAAATAACTTTTGGCAAAGCTCAGTTGCTTCGAGCCATATCCTGGTTTGATACTATTGATCCGAGAGATCCTCTGGGATTGACGGCCGGCGTTTTTGCCGAACGTTTTCGCTATTATATTCCGCGGACTAATGCCAATATTTGGGCATGGGCCATACAAGAAAAATTCGATTCGACCTCATTTTATATGCCTTATAAACCTAATGGAACAAAATTGATCGGACAGTATGGAGGACGAATAGAATTACCCGTCCAAAACGGAGAGCTGGGAGTGAGCTATAATTATAAAACCGGGGCTCATGATTTGCTATCTGTATCGGATCTTGTGGGGCCGGGTGTTACTATAGATCTAAATGATCTTAGTGTTGCTCGTCACCAGGCAGGTTTTGATGGAAAATGGGATGGTGTGATAGGTGCTTGGTTTGAATTAGCATATTCTAATGAGCGTTCCGATTTCAGCTTCTTTACGCAGGATGCATTTATCCTCACGGAGATTGCATCATTGACATTAGGGATGGACTATACACTCGGAATCGGAAACGGGCTGATGATCATGGCAGAATATATGACAAACTTGGTTCGTATGGAGTTTGATCCGGGAACAGGCAGTTCTTGGACAATGAACGAATTGAATTTTGCCGCATTGATGCTTTCTTATCCTATTGGTCTTTTCGATTCCGTTGGATTGATGGGGATCATGGATCTTGAGAGCAGTAAGTTATATACATATTTGTTCTGGCAAATGCAGTTCGATAACTTATCGTTTAGATTATCCGGAGCATTAACTAACTTTGACAGTAATGTCAGCTTGTTCCCGGGGCGATCGTCCACAGGTCCTCTTGGGAATATGATCCAATTAATGGCAATATATGATTTTAAGATAAATATTATTCGTTAATTAAATTTGCTTATTTAATCCGGTAACTCTTAACCGTTTACGATAAATCACAGGTTATAGATTACCGATCACTGAAAAGGAGAATGAAGATGAGTAAATCACTCATAAACATTGAAGGATTGATAAAACGCTTTCCCATGGGGAATCGTGAATTTACGGCCTTAAATGGTGTGGACCTCAAGATTGGGCAGGGGGAATTTTCAGGTTTGGTAGGCCCTTCCGGTTCAGGGAAAACCACCATTCTGAATATTGTTGGTTCTTTGGATATTCCTACGGAAGGGACGGTCAATGTTCTGGGTAACGATATCGGTACTCTAACAGCCAAAACAGCCGCGAAATTAAGGAACAAACATATTGGCTTTATTTTTCAGACTTACAATCTTCTGCCTGTTTATACGGTTTATGAAAATGTTGAATTGCCTTTGTTGTTGCTTGGGTACGACAAGGCCAGCCGTGAAAAAATGATCATGGATGCGCTTGAATGGGTTGATTTGATCGATAAACGCGATCTGCGTCCCTCAACTTTATCCGGAGGTGAATCTCAACGTGTGGCAGTGGCTCGTGCCATGGTGAAACGGCCGGAAATTGTTCTTGCAGATGAGCCCACCGCTAACCTGGATTCCAAGAATTCTTTTAATATTCTTGAAATGATGGTGGATATCAACAAGGAATTAAAAACCACTTTTATTTTTGCGACCCATGATGAAAAAGTCATGAAATATCTCAAGCGCAAAATTTCTCTTATTGACGGCAAGATTGCCAAGGATGAACTCATCAAATAGGGAGAGATCCGATGTTAACAATAAAATTAGCATTCAAAAATCTTGTCGGAGCAGGCAGGCGTGCATGGCTGAATATTATTGTTCTGTCCATTGTTTATGTCATGATCATTTTTATGGTCGGCATGATAAAGGGCGTTTTTGGGCGGATGGAACATGATACACAGGTTACAGAATTTGCCAATGGCCAATTCTGGTGTGTGAATTATGATCCTCAGGATCCCATTAATATGAGAGACTTTCATCAATCTTACGCTGACGTAAAAAGCTCAATGAAACCGGATCTTACATGTCCCATACTGCTGACACCGACAACGATCTATGCAGATGGACGATCTACTCCGGCTTTGCTGAAAGGGATCAACCCGGAACAAACTGTCATGCAAATGGAAACAAATAAATTACTTACTGAAAGTGATTTTATTCCGGCCATGATAGGGAGGAAAATGGCAAAAACCGCCAATTTGGCTTTGGGAGATATTATTACTCTGCAAGTACGCGATAAAAACGGCGTTTTCGATGCGGTTGATGCAGAGATCGTGTATGTGATGCAACATGATATTCAAACTGTAGATGCAGGACAAGTTTGGATACCTCTTGATCGTTTGCAGTTCCTCTTGGGGCTTGAAAATGAGGCAAGCTATATTACGGTCTCAAAGGATTTCGATCAGGAAATAAAAGGATGGATTTTCAAAGACCTGGATTTTCTGATGGCGGATATCAAATTATTGTCCTTCCAAAAACAAATCGGTGCGGCCATTATGAATATTATTATGCTATCCTTGGCAGCCTTGGCGATCTTTGATACGCAGATGTTGGCTATCTTCAGAAGAAAAAAGGAGATTGGAACCCTGATCTCACTTGGGATGACACAACGCTATGTTAAAATGCTTTTTACGATAGAGGGCTTTTATTATGCCCTCCTTGGAATTGCTGTTGGACTCATATACGGGATACCTATCCTGTACTTTACCAGCAAGAACGGCATCAATTACGGTGAGTTCGCAGAGGATATTGGAATGAATATGGGGAGTATTATTTATCCCGAATTTTCATTTTCACTTATCCTGAGTTCGACTCTCATGGTAGCTGCCATTATTATGGTGGTTTCTTATTTGCCTGCGCGGAGCATTTCAAAATTGAATCCAGCACAAATATTGAAAGGAAAATGATATGATATTCCGTCTGGCAATTAAAAATATTTTACATGCAGGCTTAAGAACTTGGCTTAATGTATCGGCTCTTATGCTTGTATTTATCATGATATTGTTCATGCAAAGCATGTACTCGGGAATGTTCAATCAAATTGAGCATAATATGATCGAGTACGAAGTTGCCGGTGGCCAATATTGGTTAAAGGACTACGATCCTGATAATCCTCTCAAGATCGACGATTCTCATGCTGATCTCGATGGCTTTAAATCTGCTATTAGCAAGAAGAAAGCTCTGCCTATTCTCTATAGAAGCGGTGCTTTATACGGTGAAAATGGCATGAGAGGTATTTTGATAAAGGGTATCGACAGGGATCAAACTCTGTTAAATGTTCCGACTAATGCTTTACGAAACGACACAGGAATTCTATCTGCGTATATCGGTAAAATTACGGCTGATCAGGCAAATTTATCAAGAAGAGATATTGTTCTTTTAAGATTTCGCGATGATCATGGTGCTAATAATGCCGTTGAAGTTTCAATAGATTCTATCATGCACCTGCCGCTTCAAAGTATAGATGTTGGACAAATATGGGTGGATCTCGAATCACTGCAAGAGCTCTGTGATCTTGAAAACCAAGCAAGTATTGTTGTGGTGGAAGATGAATTGAATATTGTCAGTGAGGATTGGGAGTATCAAGGAATGGATGTTATGTTTTCGGATCTGTTAGCATGGCGGGCTCAGGAAATGAGCGGTGCATATATGATGCTGGCAATTTTTCTTGGACTATCTATGCTTACAATTTTTGATACACAAATACTATCTATTTTTAAACGTAAAAAAGAAATTGGAACCTTGGTGGCCATTGGTATGCGACGGCAGGATGTCGTAGGACTATTTACACTGGAAGGGGTAATGATTGGACTGGCGGCAATGGTGGCAGGTTCAGCTCTTGGAATTCCTTTGGTACTCTACTTTCAGCAACATGGAATTAATCTTGGAAGTATAGAAAATTTGGGCATGAATATCATGAATGTTCTATACTTAGATTTTTCTATGGGTATGCTATGGCAAGTATCTATTGCAGTGCTTATTATTGTGACTATTGTAAGCTTTCTTGCGGCAAAGCGCATTGCAAAAATGAATATTGTACAAATATTAAAGGGAAAATGATGTTCCCTAAAAAAAGATATACGACTGAAAGGAGTATATAAATGTTTAAATTTTTAGTTAAAGGTCTGTTCCGTGATCCTTCACGCAGCCGTTTCCCGGTGATCATCGTATCAATCGGGATCTTTTTGGTTGTTTTTTTGCAGGCTTTCATGATGGGTATGATCAAAGATGTGATCAATATTACCGCTAAAATGGAAAGTGGACATTTTAAGGTCATGACCCGTGCATATGAAGAATTATCATCAGTAGTTCCCAATGATCTTGCGATCATGGGGGTGGACGGGATGCTTGAAGATCTCAGGTGTGAATATCCGGATATTATCTGGACACCTCGTATCCGTTTTGGAGGTCTGATCGATATTCCGGATGAGAATGGTGAAACCAGAATTCAGGCACCCATCGCAGGATTGGGTGTGGATTTATTGACACCGGGTAGTATTGAGCTGGATAATTTTAACTTTGCCGATACCTCGGTTCTTGAAGGTAGAATGCCTCAGGAACCCAATGAAATTCTGCTTAGTGCTCAATTTGCCAAACAAGCTGGTGTAAAGATCGGTGACCAGGCAACTTTGGTTGGAAGCACCATGTACGGTTCCATGGCCATTCATAATTTTACGGTATGTGGTTTAGTTGAATTTGGTATTTCAGCCATGGATAAGGGTGCACTTATTGTTGATATTGAAGGTGCCCGCCAAGCTTTGGATATGGAGAATTGTGCCGGTGAGGTTCTGGGTTTTTATGAAGATATGAACTATGGTGATCGTCGCGAGGAAGCAGAGAATATACGGGATGCATTCAATGCAAAATACTCAGATGAAAACGATGAATTTTCACCTGTTATGTTGAATTTCATGGATCAAAATGGTATGCGCTCGCTCATGGTAACAATGGATTCCGCTATTTACGGTATGTTGTTTCTCTTTATGTTGGTGATGTTCATTGTTCTATGGAATGCGGGTTTGCTGAATGGTATTCGTCGCTATACGGAAGTCGGTTTGCGTCTGGCTATCGGTGAGGAAAAGAAACATTTAATCCGTTCTATGCTTTTTGAATCACTCGTTGTTGGATTTGTAGGATCGCTTATTGGAACCCTGATGGGCCTGGCCGCAGCCTGGTACTTTCAGGTTTATGGCCTGGATGCAAGTTATGCATTAGATAATTCCTCTATTATGTTCGCGAATGTATTTCGCGCCAAGATCACGGGCCAAACATTGTATATCGGTTTTATTCCTGGTCTGCTGGCTACATTCTTGGGGACTTTAATGGCAAGTCGAGGTATTAGAAAACGTCAAACCGCTCAACTAATCAAAGAATTGGAAGTATAATATGAAAGTAAGAAAAATTATATCATTGGTATTATGCATGATCGCTGTAGCATTTGCAGCCTATCCCACCGGAGACGAACTGTTAAAAAAAATGGATGAGATCATGGCTTCTGATACACAGAAAATGACATCAAAAATGGTGATCAACACTAACCGGGGTTCGCGTACGATCGAAACGCGTTCCTATACAAAAGGTGAAAATTATTCGTTTACCGAATATCTGGCGCCTGCACGTGAGGCCGGGATCAAAATGTTGAAGATCGGTGATAATCTCTGGACCTATGATCCCGATGCGGATCGTACTATTACAATCTCGGGGCATATGCTTCGTCAGTCGATCAATGGATCCGATCTTTCCTATGAGGATATGATGTCGGATGAAACCTTGAATGACGATTACAAAGCAACAACGATAGGCGAAGAAATTGTTTTTGATCGTGCATGCTGGCTTGTAGAATTAACGGCATTAAAAGTTGATGTGGCATATCCCACACGTAAATTGTGGATCGATAAAGAACGCTTTTTACCCCTTCGGGGCGAATATTATGCCAAAAGCGGAAAATTGTTGAAACGCATGGAGATCAGAGAAGTTATGCAGACCAATGGCCGATGGTTTCCAAAAATAATGGTATATCAGGATGTATTGAACAAAAAAAGTCAAGGTACATCTTTTATTATAGAAAGCGTCGAATTTGATGTGGAGATACCGAATTATATTTTCACAAAGGCTGCTTTAAAAAAATAGGCAGTAAGCACGAAACAGAAATCAGTTATATAAATGTAGAGGACGGTCTATGCTTCGGGACGAAGTATGGCACTGCGTGACCGTTCCTCTTTTTATGTATGTTAATTTGTGATTATCGAAATTTGGAGTGAAGTGGTAGAAACAAGGCATTGCCTTGTCTTTACTTCATATTATCAATTATAATTCAACGTGATAAAACAACACGCTTGATTTTTTTTACATGTTCAGGTGTTATTCCATAGCAATTGCCCACGATATAGACTCCCACTTGTATGATTTTGCTGACTTGCTTGGGGAAATCTTGATGCAGCTCGTTTTACGTGACCTCTCTTACCATGAGGATCGCTCCGGAAGGCCCGATCGAATCAATCCAAACATATTCAATTTATACTTTGATCCGCCAAAATTATTTCAAATTTTCCGTATATTTTAATGCTTTGTGCCTAACAATAGATCATTCTTTGTACCTTTGTGTGATGCGCTTTTCCTTTTCTTGATTTGTGTCAACAACACAGCTCCCAATATTAATCCGGCTCCCAATAATTGTCGTGATGTCATGGTCTCATGTAAGATTAACCATCCGCCCAATGCACCAAAGACACTTTCGGTGGACAAGATCAGTGAAGCATATGCCGGGTTGGCATCTTTTAAAGCAACTACGTGAAGAGTATAAGCGATCCCGACCGCTCCAATACCTCCGTAAAGAATTGAAGGCAAAGCAGGGGAAAGTGCGCTCAGGTCAGGGGGCTCCGTAAAAATGGAGACGATCAGGCTTAAGACCGCACAGATAAGAAATTGTAAGAGTGATAGTCGAATGGCTCCGACTCGTGAAGAATAATGGGCTATAAACAAAAAATGTACAGCCCACAGAACAGCACAAAGAATGATGAAAAGATCTCCGCGTTCAATCGTGAATTCTTTTGTTATGGACATGAAATATACACCGGCCATTGCGATAACAATACTTAACCAAACGGTTTTTGCTGTTTTATGTTTTAAAAATATACCAAAAATGGGTACCAGTATCATATAAAGTGCAGTAATGAAACTTGCCTTTGAAGCCGTTGTGGTTTTAAGTCCGACTTGCTGGGCACTTACTGCGAGAAAAAGAAAAATACCCACAATTACTCCGGCGATAAGAATGGTTTTCTTTTCCACCTTGATCTTGCGCTCTTGTTTTCTTGTCATGAAATAAATTGGCAGGATACAAAGAGCACCAATTCCAAAACGAATCGCCGAATACAAGAAAGGTCCGATATAATTCATACCATCACGTTGTGCTACAAAACCCAGGCCCCAGAGTATGGCTGCAATAATAAGCATAATGTCTGTTTTCAATTCTTTTTTATTCATGCGGTAAAAATAGTAAAACAAGTTTAATGGAAAAAGGGAAAATGAAAAGAATCTCACATAAAGGCACAAAGAACACAGAGTACCACAAAAAAGAAAGTATATTTCAATAAAGGAAAATAAATGCACAAAAAATTACAGATTGAAGATTGTATATTAAATATTTCTTTGTGAGCTTAATGAGCTTTGAGGAAATTATTCATTGTGGTCTTATTTACCTTTGTGTGATGTGCTTTTTTGACAAAATAACTCAAATGTTAGTTGACATTTAGGAACGAATAAGAGTAAGTTTGAACGTTGTTTGAATAGGGTTAATTTAACACCATAATTAATTGATTCAAGTGGATGTAACTAAAGAAATTAGGGGATGGAAAACGCAACGCTGTTACAGCGTTTTCGTGTTTATAAGAAGAAATTATTATTTAAATATGAATAAAGGATAAGGGAACATGTTAAACAACAAAAATATCGTGATTGGTATTGCAGGGTCCGGAGGCGATGGGGTTATCTCCGCAGGGGAGATTCTCGTTAATGCAGCTTCCAGTGAGGGACTTTTTGTTTTTATGCTGAAAAGTGTTGGCGCACAGATCCGTGGCGGGGAAAGCTCTGTTCGTGTCCGTGTAAGTGATCTGCCTGTACAGTCACAGGGAGACCGTATTGATGTTTTAGTCATTCTCAGTTGGAAGAATTTTCTTCGATTCAAATCGGAATTACAGTTGGAAGAAAAGGTTATTATCGTCAGTGATACAAATGATCCGATGTCGGATGAAGAGATACCCTTAACGGAATCTCAGCGTGAATTTTGGTATAAGATCCCCTTCACGGAACTTGCTGAAGAGCATGCGGGAACACATCAGGCAAAAAATATTGTAATGCTTGGTGCAATTTCGGAAATATTTTCACTACCCAGAGAGGCATTACGTAAATCCATTCAAAAGAAATTTAAAAATAAAACCGCCGAGGTTATTGAGAACAATATAAAAGCAATGGTAGCCGGGGTGGAATATGTTAAAACGCAGGTAGTAAAAAACGATCCGCTTATATTTGAATATCAACCTCGTGGACCTCGTTTAGTTATGCAGGGCAATGAAGCAATTGCATTGGGAGCGATATATGCCGGGTTAGATTATTATGCCGGATATCCAATTACACCTTCCACAGAGATCATGGAATGGATTTCACGTTATTTGCCTCAGCGGGATGGTATTGCCATGCAGATGGAGGATGAACTGGCATCCATCAATGCAATCTTAGGTGCATCTTTTGCAGGCAAGAAAGCTATGACGGCAACTTCAGGACCAGGTTTTTCCCTGATGAGTGAAGGCATTGGACTCGCCTCAATGGCAGAACTTCCTGTTGTGATTGTTAATGTTCAGCGCGGGGGACCCTCTACCGGTTTGCCAACCAAAACAGAACAGGCAGATCTTATGCAGGCAATATGGGGCGGACATGGTGATTCACCCCGAGTGGTAATTGCTCCCTCAGACGTTGAAGATTGTTTCGATTGTACCGTTCTTGCTTTCTATATTTCAGAAAAATATCAGATGCCGGTGATCGTTCTTTCCGATCAGTTTATCGGTCACCGAAAAGAATCGGTTAATCCCGAATCGATAGGGGGATTAAACAGCGGGTTTCGGAAGATATATCAGCGCGATGTTCCTTCAGCGGAAGAATTGGAAGACTATAATCGCTATAAAATAACGGAAAATGGTGTTTCTCCAATAACTTATTTAGGTATTAAGGGTGGGGAATATCTAGGCTCCGGTATTGAACATGATGAGAAAGGTTTGCCTAAGGGTGATGCTGTTAACCATGCAAAGATGACCGAGAAACGTTGGAAAAAACATGAATATATTAAAGAGGAATTTCGCTTCGAACGTTTTTACGGTTCCAAAGAAGCAAAACTGGGTATCATAGCTTGGGGATCCACTAAAGGAGCGGTTAAAGAAGCGGTACTTAAAGCCAATTCAATGGGGATATCAGTTGAGGCAATTATTCCCCAAATTATTTATCCCTTTTTGATCGAACCGTTTAAAGAATTTATTAAAAATAAAGACAGGGTCATTATTGCCGAAATGTCTTATGCCGGTCAATTTAGACGATACCTGCGCGGATTTCTTCGTTTTAGCCAGTATGGAGTTAAAGTTATTCCTTTCGCAAAATCCGGAGGATCTCCTTTCATGGTTGAAGAAATATTGGATAAGATCATTAAAGAATGGAAAGAAATGGAGGCTCAACAATGAGTGAAGCCCTGAAATCAACAGATTATAAAAGTAATTTAAAACCTATTTGGTGTGCGGGATGCGGCGATTTTGGAGTTTTAGCTTCTCTCTATAAGGCATTTGAAGAACTACAACTTCAACCTGAAAATACCGCGGTTTGTTCGGGTATTGGCTGCTCAAGCCGTTTACCCGGATATATAAATGCTTACACTTTTAATGGTATCCACGGTCGGGTATTACCGTTTGCAACCGGTGTAAAGATGGCCAGTCCGGAATCAACTGTAATTGCCGTTGGAGGCGATGGTGACGGATTCTCTATTGGTGCGGGTCATATTGGACATGCAGCACGAAAAAATATCGATATTACCTATATTGTAATGGATAACAGTATTTACGGTTTGACCAAAGGTCAGGCATCTCCGACAACCCCTTTGGGTGTAAAAACAAAAACCACATTCTACGGCAATATGGGTATGACATTTAATCCTGTGAGAATGTTGATCGCATATAAAGCATCGTTTGTTGCTCGTACTTTTTCCGGTAATCCGAAGCATGTACAGGAAATGATCGTAAAAGCAATTCAACATCCCGGTTTTTCATTTGTTGAAATTTTATCGCCCTGTGTTACCTTTCGGGGAAAAGATCAATTTAAAATTATTCGTGATAAATCAACTTATTTAGATGAAAGTCATGATGTTGAAAATGAATTGGAAGCGTTTGATATTGCCAATAACGAAGAACATTATGCTTTGGGTGTAATCTATAAAAAAGAACGACCTACTTACACTGAGATCATTAGTGAATATGTAACGAAAAAAGCGAAAGCTACTGTAAATGGAACACCCAAGATAGATGAATTATTGAAGCAATTTAAACCATAAATGAAAAAACCTTTTGATGAAAAAGCATTTACTTTAGCACTTGCCGAATGTATTCGACAAGCAAGTTGTGAGCTTCCCCGAGATATTGAACAAGGATTGCATGATGCTCTTAGCAAAGAAAAAGAGCAATCAACGGCATATGCCGTTCTTGAAACCATTACACAAAATATTGTTCTGGCTCGGGAAAAAAGCAGACCACTATGCCAAGATACGGGGCTACCGGCTTTTTACATTTCCTATCCACGACATATCTCGCCAGATATGATCAAAAAATGTATTGAAGATGCATTGGTTTTAGCTACAGAAGAGGGTTATTTGCGTCCCAATGCTGTCGATCCTATTACGGGCAAGAACAGTGGCAATAATTTGGGTGAAGGTATTCCTGCACTTAATTTTAACGAGTGGGATAAGAGCGAGATCTCGGTAAAGTGTTTGCTCAAAGGGGGCGGGAGTGAAAATGTATCCGCTCAGTATAGCTTGCCGTCAGTTGAGTTATCGGCAGGCAGGGACATTAAAGGTGTTGAAACCTGTGTGATCGATGCCGTTATGAAAGCACAGGGAAATGGTTGTGCTCCGGGAATTATTGGTGTTGGTATCGGCGGGGATAGGATCAGTGGATACGAAACCGCAAAAAAACAATTGTTCCGTGAACTTGATGATCATAATGAAGATCCAAAGTTGAATGAACTGGAGCAAACACTATTCAGGAAATTGAATAAGCTAGAAATCGGACCTATGGGACTTGGCGGCAAGACAACGGTTTTAGGTGTAAAAATTGGGAAAGCTCATCGGCTTCCGGCATCCTATTTCGTCTCTATAGCTTATATGTGCTGGGCCTGCCGTCGGAAGGAATTGCATTTCCTTTTGGAAAGTAAATGAAAACAAAAAAACTACAACTTCCTCTTTCAATAAAAGATATTATCGATCTGTATATTGGTGATCGGGTCCTTTTATCGGGTATAATAGTGACCGGTCGCGATATGGCACATCGTTGGCTTGTAGATAAAAAACCCGATGAGCTCAGGGATGAGCTGCATGAGGGAGCGATCTATCACTGTGGCCCGATCATGCTGAAAGAAGGTGACACCTGGACTTGTCGAGCCGCGGGACCGACGACATCGATCCGTGAAGAACCTTATCTTTCAGATGTTATTCAAGAATATGGACTTCGCTGTATTATCGGCAAAGGCGGTATGGGTGAACGAACGGCAGAAGCATTAATGAAGTATAATGCCGTTTATCTTTTTGCTGTAGGCGGCGCAGCTGTAATCTATGCCGATACGGTGGAATCTGTTAAGGGAGTTTATCAATTAGATGAATTTGGTGTTCCCGAGGCCATGTGGGTGTTTAAGGTTAAAGATTTTCCGGCTATTGTTTCTATGGATTCACATGGAGGATCTTTACATAAAAATATAACAGAAAATAGTAGTTATCATTACAGAAATCTGATCAACAGATGATTGTAACGACGTAATGCATTGCGTCGTTACAATATTTTACTTTAGCGTATATTCTTAAAAAAAACTTCGTATCACCTTACATTCTTATTACTTTCGAGCATGAATACAAAAAAAAATATCATAGTTGGAATGAGTGGAGGTGTGGATAGTACCGTCGCAGCTTATCTGCTTCAAAAGCAAGGTTATAAAGTGCTGGGTGTAACATTGCAACTGGCTGATCACTATATTCAAGACAAGAGTAAACAATTCGGAGTGATAGAAAGAGCAAAAGCCGTCTGTGATCGCTTCGAAATTGAACATATTGTCATAGACCAAACAGCTCAATTTGATAAATACGTTGTCAATTATTTTGCTGATGCCTATTTTAATGGAAATACACCTAATCCTTGTGTACAATGCAATCTCCATTTAAAGTGGGAATCATTGCTAAAGATCGCCGATAAACGCGGGATTGACAACGTGGCAACCGGTCATTATGCAAAAGTGAGAAAAGTCGGCAAATACTTTTACTTGTTCAAAGGGGAAGATCAAGCTAAAGATCAGTCATATTTTCTCTGGCGATTAAGCCAGGAACAACTTTCCAGAACCAAATTCCCCTTGGGTGATACAACAAAGGATGAGATCCGCAAAATTGCACAAGAACTAAAACTTCCGCAATCGGAACAGGCAGAAAGTCAGGACGTTTGTTTTATCCCTGATAATGATTATAAAGCATTTCTCAAGCAGTATTTTCCCGAACGTTTTGACAAGATCCAAATGGGTAATTTTATAGATAAAAACGGGAAAATCCTTGGACGACATGAAGGTTATTATCGTTTTACTATCGGTCAGCGAAAAGGTCTGGGACTTGCTATGGGGGAACCTGTATATGTACGGGAAATCCATCCCGATACCAATACTGTTGTCATAGGAAGTTTACTTGACATGGAAGATATGGGTTGTACGGTTAGCGATATCAATTGGATAACGGGTAAAAAACCGGATACAATGAAAGATGTGCTCGTAAAAGTAAGATATCGTAACAAAGGGGTTATAGCGAGAATGGAACCCCTAGAGAATGGGAAATACCATTTGTTGTTTACAGATACTGTTACGGCGGTTACTCCCGGACAGTCTGCGGTTTTTTACGATGGTGAGAAAGTATTGGGTGGCGGCGTGATTATTTCCCATGAAAACGAAAGAAGGTAGAATGAAAAAGACCATTAAGACTATAAAATCAATGAAATTAAAAGGTGAAAAGATCACTGCATTGACTGCATATGAAGCACTTTTTGCCGGTTTTCTTGACGAAAGCGAAATTGATGTTATCCTTGTTGGAGACAGTGCCGGCATGGTCTTTGCCGGACATGAAACAACTATCCCGGTTACCATGGATGAAATGGTCTATCATACCAGATCTGTCCGAAGAGCCGTTAAAAATGCCCTTCTTGTCGCAGATATGCCCTTCATGAGTTATCAAACATGTGTGCAAGATGCCTTGTGCAATGCCGGCCGATTATTAAAAGAAGGTGGGGCCGAAGCAGTTAAAATGGAAGGCGGCAATCGAATAATAGAACAGGTAAAAGCTTGTGTAGATGCCGGAATACCTGTAATGGGACATCTTGGAATGACACCGCAAAGCGTTAACCAGTTCGGAGGATTTTTTACACAGGGCAAGAAAAATAATGAAGCGGATCTTATGTTGCAGGATGCTCTAGAACTGGAGAAGGCCGGAGTTTTTGCTATAGTACTTGAGAAAATACCGGCCGAACTTGCCAAAGTAATATCAGAAGCCTTGTCTATCCCAACGATCGGAATCGGTGCCGGCCCGGGAACGGACGGGCAAATATTGGTCACTCAGGATATGCTGGGTATGTATGAGAAATTTAAGCCAAAATTTGTTCGCCGATATGCTGAATTGGCCACTGACATAAAAAATGCTATTAAAAAATATTCTCAGGATATTAAAAATTTCAATTTCCCAAATAAGGATGAAAGTTTCTGATGGAACGAATTACTGGCATTTCATTAATGCAAGCAAAAGCAGATGCGCTGAGACAAGAAGGAAAAACCATTGGATTTGTTCCGACCATGGGTTTTTTACATGAGGGGCATTTATCCCTTGTGGATGAAGCTAAAAAATATGCGGATATCATAGTTATGTCTATTTTTGTAAATCCAACACAATTTGGGCCCAATGAAGACTTTGAAAGGTATCCCCGAAATATTGAACAAGATGAAGCATTAGCAGAAAGTCGAGGAGTAGATATTGTTTTTATTCCTGAAGTGAATGAAATGTATCCCTCAAAGAATTTAACATGGGTCATTGTTGAGAAGATCACCGATGTTTTATGTGGCTCAACAAGAGAGGGACATTTTCGCGGTGTTGCAACCGTTGTAGCCAAACTTTTTAATATTGTTAAACCACATGTTGCAGTATTTGGACAAAAAGATGCACAGCAAGCGTCAGTGATCACCAAGATGGTTGAGAATTTAAATATGGATATTGATATCAAGGTAGCACCTATTGTTCGTGAAGCGGATGGTTTAGCCATGAGTTCCCGAAATGTTTATTTGTCACCTGAAGATCGCAAGAATGCGGTAATATTATCTAAAAGTCTATTTGCAATAAAAGATGGAATAGATAAAGGAGAAAAACTTTCCGGACTTCTTGAAAAAGCAAGGAGATCTATTCAGAGCGTAAGCGGAGCACGACTTGATTATCTTGAAGCTCGTTCTTATCCGAATCTTGAGACGGTAAATACCTGTGATAAAGTGTGTTTGATCGCTCTTGCAGTCTATTTTGGAGATGTTCGGCTTATCGATAATATTTTGATCGAAAATATATCTTGATTCTTGAAATACGAGCATTTATTTCATATTATAAGAAGATGTATAAAACAGGAAGATAAAATGAAGAAGAAATTTTTACATGCAAAGATCCACAGAGCGACTGTCACTGATGCAAACTTGAACTATGCAGGCAGTATTTCCATTCCTGAAGACCTGATGAAGGTTGCCGGAATTGGTGAATATGAGTTTGTTCAAGTTGTAAATATCAATAACGGCTTACGCTTTGAGACTTATGTGATCAAAGGAGAAAGCGGAAGCAAGAACATTTGCCTGAATGGTGCCGCTGCTCGTCTTGCTGAGATCGATGACCGAATTATTATCATGGCTTATTGCGATCTTGAACCTAATGAGATCCCGAACCATAAACCGATTATCATTGTACTGGATGAAACGAATACCATCATAAATAAGAAATAGGAGAACCAATGTCCACTGCTCTTGCTACTGTAATTCTAGCTGCCGGTAAAGGAACCAGAATGAAATCCGACCTTCCCAAGGTCTTGCATAAAGTTCTGGGAGAAACCATGGTCTCACGTGTTGTAGCTCGTGCAAAAGAAGCAGGTAGTTCTCAAACAATTGTTATTATTGGTCACAAAAAAGAATTGCTTGAGCAGGAATTGTCACTCAAAGGTGTTGATTTTGCCGTTCAGGCTCAGCAATTGGGTACCGGACATGCCGTCATGATGGCAGAGCCGGTACTTCATGACTTTTCCGGAGATGTACTTATTCTTGCTGGTGACGTTCCATTGCTAAGCTCGGAAACCTTGATCAAATTGATCAAAACGCACCAGGAAGAAAATGCTGATGCCACTGTATTGAGCGCTATATTTGATAATCCTCATGGGTATGGCAGAATTATTAGAACACCGGAAGGTAATTATTCACATTCAGTAGAAGAAAAAGATGCAGACGATGAGATCAAAAAAATCAAAGAGATCAATTCGGGCATCTATGTATTTAAATCTAAGCTATTATTTCATTATTTACGTTTTATCGGAACAGATAATAAGCAAGGAGAGTATTATTTGACGGATGTCCTGCCTTTAATGCGAAAAGACAACAAGAAGATCGCATTACAAATTGCAGACGATCCGGATGAGATCCAAGGCGTAAACACGGTTGACCAACTAAGGGAAGCCGAAGAGAAATTAAAGGCACAAAAATGAAACGCTTCATAGCTATTTTGTTCATTTACATAATGGCAGTTATGCCATTAAAGGCACAGTATGTTGATGAAATATCGGAGTTTACACAGCAAGGTGTGGGCTTTGATATGTCTAATGCTCGTTCATCGGCAGCATTTTTAGATTGGTCTAAAATTCAGATGAATCATTCAGTTTCCATGAGTATGGGAAGTTCTGCTTTTGGTTCGGAATCTTATTTGACCTATCATAATGAATTTTATATGCCCTTGAGTTCAAAACTTTCTTTTTACGGTAACCTTTACTGGCAACTGCAGGCATATGCATCTAATCCGGCCTTGAAAAGATTAAATAATCCGGCAGGTGATATTTACTTTGATGCTAATTTTATTTACCGTTTATCTGAAAATTCAACTTTTAGCATTGGTATTGCACGATATCCCGATTATTACAATAATATGTATATGCCCGGGACATATTTTAGCCCATACGAAAGTTTTAATAGTTACAGAAGAGGATTATACCCATAGAATCCAAACAGCTAAATATTGTTCTGAATGTCATCATTGTACTCAGTGTTGTGCTGATTGGCATTTTTGCATATTCCACATGGGTGGATCGTCCGGCTCGTATTCGGGAATTTACCGAAGTTGGGATACCGGATAAAATGCTTGATTTGCAGGTAAATAAGGAACAACAACAAGAATCGATGGGTATTGTTGTTCGAATCTTAAATGGGAACGGCGTCAGCGGCGTTGCATATAAATTGAGAGAGTATCTTTTGAATCAGGGTTTTGATGTAAGCGAAACGACCAACGCAGATCATTTTAACTACGAAAAGACCATTGTGTATTTACATACCAGTAACTACAGTATATCAAATAAAGTATCAGAGAAATTAGGTATCGATAATAATCCCGTTCTTGATGATCGCGCACCCGATTACCCTTGTGATGTGACCATTGTCATGGGAAAAGATTATAAACAACTTCCTCCATTTCGAAAAAATAATTAAAGGAGCCGCATGGCCGAAACAAAAGTAGTCAATGACACTGAAACATCGTACGAACTTGCAAAAATGATTGCAGAACTGGCTTTGGAAAAAAAGGCCGAAGATATTGTGGTGATGGATCTCAGCAAGCTTTCAGGATTTACAAATTATTTTGTCATTGCAACCGGTAATTCAGATATACATATTAAAAGTTTGGCAGATTATATAGAAGATGAACTTTCTCAATATAAAGTAAAAGTATGGCAAAAAGAGGGATACGTAAATCTTAAATGGATCTTGATGGATTATGTTGATGTGGTCGTTCACATTTTTGATGCGGAAACCCGTGAATACTACGACCTGGAAACTCTTTGGGCAGATGCTGAAAAGATTGTAGTGCGTGATTCGTAAATCGTAATACCTAAGCGATTAATTCGTTAAATATAGACAGATTAAAATAATTGATAAAGACATACTATGGTACGTATTTATCAATTGTATACTATACTTATTTTAAAATAATACTTTGTGTTTTCCGAATTTACCTGCCCCTATGGGACTCCTTGGGAGTGATAAAATGGGATAACGGACATGATTCTGTAACTCGGTCCAAATTTAACCTCAATTTTATCTTAATTTTTTTTTAAAGAAGATGTTGTAATTACTAATTGAATTCAAGATAATACCATTAAAAAAAATGGAGAGAATATGATGGAAAAATATGATATTGTTGTGATCGGTGGAGGCCCTTCTGGGGTGTCTCTGTCAAAATTATTGGGGAATAAATTTAAAATGGCCGTTATTCGGCCTGAAAATTACAGTATGATCTACTGTGCATTGCCATACGCAATCGAAGGATTGATAGAAAATGAAAAAACATTTAAGTCTGATAGTCTGGTTACAGACGCCGGTGCAAAACTTATTCACGATAAAGTAATAAAGGTGAATATTGGGGATAAAAGTTTGGACCTGGAAAAAGGTAGTTCGATCGCTTATGATAAGCTGATTATTGCAACGGGTACCGTTCCGTTTATTCCTCCAATTCCAGGACATAATCTGAATGGTGTTACGGGATTTAAAACGGAAGATGATCTTCTCTGGATGGAAAATAAAATTAAGGATATCAATGATGCTGTTGTAGTCGGTGCCGGGGCTATTGGTGTTGAACTGGCTCAGGCGCTTGCATTCAAAGGGATTAATGTCCATTTGGTTGATGTTGCCGATAGCGT
>CAYPTO010000001.1:0-22431 GCA_964413625.1 uncultured bacterium | reverse complement strand
AGCTGAAAATACTTCGGCGTAGTAGGGCCTACGGTTGGCAGGCAGTCATCGTTATAAAACTAAAAAGGACTTTGCATTGATATTGCTACGAGCCCTTATTAATTGAAAATATTTATTTGATGTTTACGGCAGAGTTACCACCCTACTGCTTCTTCCAAGTTTATTAAACGCGGCAATCTTTATCTTATCATCCGGATCAACCTTAAAAGGTTTTATATACATATCAGATGTTTCACCGGGTTCACTGCCATCCAGTGTATATCTGAGAGTTAATCCCGGAAAACGAATATTTGCCTTGAACACATTATCCTCGATAATAGCTCCCGGTAATGGAATACGGTATTTGACCTGCTGTTGATCTAATTTAGGAAGCTCGTACTGGCCGACTTTATTTACAAATTGATTCCAATCCATTTCCCTCATCATTACAGCAAAATCCTTGTTTTCCACTGCGGACCAGTAAGGTTGAAGACTCCACGCACGTTCTGCGAGTCCCAATATTTTCGGGAAAGCCATGTATTCCATCCGTTCCCATGTCCTCATGGTTTCACTCCATAGTGTTCCTGACAAGCCTAAAATATTTTTTTTGCCTTCCCGGGTCAAACGTGTTTTCCCTTCGAACATCTCGTCTGTGATCGGATCACCGTAAAGTGTTGTGTTAGCACATTTAGTAATATCATAGGGTGTAAATTCCCAGGCTGATCGTGTATCCGTATATCCGCCCCAATTCAGTCCTTCTTCTTCGGGATCACGATTATAAGCAAAATCAAAATAAAAATTATTAGCGCCTATAAGAATAACAGGGAAACCTTCATTGGCCAGTTGATAGCCCAGATCTTCCGCACCCCAACCCCATACATTATTCCAAACATAAGTTATAATACCTTCTTGAACAAGAGTAGGATCAGGATAACGTTTTCCGTCTATATGTTTGCAAGCTACTTCTTCCCAGCCGGCTGTATGAATGCCATATACTTTCAACATATCCGTTACTCGTTTTGTAAAATATTTATGAAGTTCAGAAGGAGAATTGTATTCATCCTGACTTTCAAGAAATGCCCGGCATATCGGTGAATAGGTAAATGCACCTTTTGGAACCTCGTCGCCCCCGATGTGTAAGGTGCTTAAGGGTGCATCAGCTTCTTTATACATGGCTACCAATTCATCGATCACGACCTGAGCAAAACGGTAGGTTGATTCCATACAGGGATTTGCCGTATTGTCATGATATCGCTGAGCTGAAGTATAATATGTGGTATCTTCAAAATCCGTCAATAAATACATAAGAGCCGAATCGGGTTTTCCCTTTTCCATATATCTGTCATATCGAACTTCCATCGCCTTTAAGGCAGAACGCATATGTCCCGGCATATCGATCTCGGGGATCACCTCAATATGACGGCTTTTGGCAAATCGAAGTAATTCAATAAAATCTTCACGAGTATAGAAACCGCTGCCATTCCCTATCTCAGGATCCGCAAAAGGTCCCGAACCGAGACTGGGTTGCAAATGATCTTTTTCATCATTTGTATGGCCACGAAACGCGCCTATCTCGGTCAGCTCGGGAATAGATCTTATTTCTACACGCCATCCTTCATCATCCGTGATATGAAAATGAAGCTTATTCAATTTATAACCTGAGATCAATTCCATAAATTTCATAATATTCTGTTTACTGTGGAAAGACCTTGAAACATCAATATGCATTCCACGATAGGGAAATCTTGGACCGTCCACTACATCAATACACGGTATAGAAACAAACTTCTCAGGCACCTTGTTCAGATCTGGCGGGAATAGCGATAATAGACTTTGTATGCCATAGAATACGCCTGCTTCATCTGCTCCATTGATCACAATACCTTTTTTAGTATCAACATTAAGAGTATATGACTCGGCTTTACCTTCATGCCTATTCAAGATGATCCTATCGGGACCATTGATATTAAAATCATCACTTCTGAATTTGGTCCTTATTATGTTCTCGCCAAAAACTTCACTGAGTTTTTCTTGAAGAAAACGAGCTTCATTTGCTAAAGAACTGTGATAATAAATCGTAAAATCTTTATTTATTTCGCAGGTCCCTTCACCTAAAGATATCTTATCCGGTGAGGGGAATATCGGTAACAAATTTGATCGCGGGATTTGTCTTATCCCACTGTTTTCTTTATATGTCATTTCAGCGGTTTGAACTTTTAAATGATCATAAGGTCCTTTTACAAGTCTTGCATCTTTGGGAAAAGGCAATACATTGGTTTCGCCGGAAGAAAGAATGATCTTCCTGCTTAATCCTTTATTAATAACAAAATAGCATCCGCTGATTGCATCGGATCTATGAATGGCATAATGACTTCCGATCAAAGGGAACGTCATGCTCTCGCCCGGTTTTAACTCTGTAAAAGATTCGGTGGGATATATTCTGTTAAAATCACCATTTATGGTTTCGCCTCCCAATCCTTGCCATTCTTGATCTTTTTTGATAGACCGGAACCAAGTAAAATAAAATTCCCAATTATCATTTGTCAAAGTATATTGTGAATTATTTGTAAATGTCACTTCACATTTATGTTGATTATTAACTTTATATTGATTTTGGATCAATTGCCAGGAAACATCAATTTTACCCGTATCTTTACCGCAAGATGTCATCATAACCACCAATGCAAACAATATGGCCATTATTTTCCATGATTTCATTATTTTTCCTTTTTCTGGTTATCATTTTATTTTATTTAAATTAACCGGGAAGAAAATTCCCTTTTGATCTTTAACTCATTATTGCGAATTGCCTGTTCACCCACCTCAATCAACTCTTTTACATGATCAAAATCAAAATTGTAAGCACCTTTATATGCTTCTATTGCTACTGTTGCTTTTTCTTTCCTATGTGCATTCTTGATTGAACAAGTCATAGCGCGAAACATGATCTCAAAACTATTTTTCAAATTTGAGCGGGTAACACTTCTCATAGGCGAAGCATCCACGGACAGTACTTTTTTATATCCCATTTGATGAGCAATATTAACCGGCATGTTATCGGCAAAACCACCATCAATAAATAAACCGTCTTTCATATCGTAAGGCTCAAAAAAAGGCGGAATAGCTATGGAACAACGAATAGCTTCAGCAAGATTACCTTCAGTAAATATTTTCTCTTTTCCGTTGAGCAAATTCACCGCATTTGTAATAAAAGTTATTTTTGTGTCTTCAATATTTATATTTTCAGTTACTTCTCTGAGTTTTTCCAATATCTTTTCTCCGGATTCCACCCCCAATTTAGAACGTAAATTATTTATTGCTTCACCGGCTTGAAAGATTCTGACAACAGGTCCCGCACCCCATTTTAAGGTTTGCATTGTGGAGGCCATTTCGCGGATATTAAATTCTTCTGTCATGAACTTTTCTATCCATTCTATTGATCTTCCGGATGCATAAACTCCACCCACAACAGAACCCATCGAAGTTCCAACAATCAATGAGGGCTTGAGTCTTAAACGTTCAAGCTCTTTCAGAACGCCAATGTGTGCAAGTCCATTACCACCACCACCAGAAAGAACGAGTGCCCATTTCATAAATACCACCTATACTGTTTAATAACATTGAAAAACTGTCTCCATTCTCTTTCTCTGCCACTCTTGGATCGGAGATAACATAAAGATTAACACGCTTATTCATAAAATCAGTTGAAGCAAGGAAACATCCGTCAGGCGAGATATCCAACCCGGTAGGTTGATTTCCCTGTGCCCATGACGTTAGAGTCGTCATCGATTCCGTATCAATAATCACGATATCGCCGTCTCTTGGACTGGGTAATGTATAACCGTTGGGATTGTTTGGTCCACGACAGCTTACAAACAGGTACTTACCGTCGGGTGTTAGTCGAATGGTGTTCGGATGGCTATCTACTTCTTCCGTTGCAACAGTCTCCCGTTTGATCCAATCATATTTATAAACAAGCGCAAAACGCATATCATCATAATAAAGCATTTTCTTTTTAGGGTCAAAACGAACATCACGCATGGCTGAACGATGTTCGATCATTGTTTCGACTTTTTTCCCCGTACGAACATCAAAGATCTCAATTCCGCAATCAGTGCTGTTTGCGCCTCCATATAAAGTAACAGCCAAAGTATCATTTCCTATCCATGCAATTCCTCTGGGGATCTGTGACGTTTTTAAATTTCGAATGATCCGGTGTCTATCCGCATCAAAAATCGAAATTCGTTTCGAGATCCAATGGGACATGGCAACTTGTTCCTGATTGGGACTAAATTCAAGTGATTTTGTCCAATCTCCCCCGGTATAACGCCCGGGCTGTAAGGAATCCGCCTTGGGATTATAAATAAAATAATCTGCCGTGGTCATACGAGTGAACCAAAAATTACCGTCCCGTTCACGGAAAGCCCCTTCGGCATAACCATAATCTTGCGCGGGATCATCACATCCCGGGTAAAGTGTTTTTATTTTCTCAAAAGGATTGACGGTATAGATCTCTACGGCAACATGGCGCTGTCCAAGCAATGTAACATAGACATACTTACCATCAGGTGAAAAGGTACAACTTTTAGGAGAACTGCCGGTCTTTGCGGTTTTTCTGAAATATGGAAATTCTGTTCTAAACTCCCAATCATCCGCAATTAGAGAATCCTTTATTTGATCCATGACAAACATATCATTATACATTAAATCCCCTGCAAACAAGGGCAAAGTAAATATAACCAGCAAGACCAATATCTTATTTTTGAACATGGATATCCTCTTAAAATTAATAACCTTTGTAAAATAGATTATTTTTCCCTGATATTAAAAGATTTTTGCAAAAAAAGAGAGTTAAGTTTGAGGTATGTGATCTAGAAAAAGTGAAAAGTTGGAAAAGCGAGAACTGAATAATGAACAACGAATGTTGATTTTTGATTTACGAAGTTAATATTCTGAAATGTATCCTACGAAGGCTTACTATACCGAAGTATATCCCGGGACTGATCATGTTCTCCGGCAAAATATTTTCTCTCAACTCTCAACTCTCAACCCTTAACTTTTACGACCTTTTTTCTTACAATATTATAACATTCAGAACATTTTTTTATTATATTAAACCGCACTTAAAGAGAGGAATTATCTATGAAAGAACTTTCACAATTACATAAAGCGCGAACGAGATACATACCAAAGCTGCCATCCGTTTTTACCAATGGACCCAAGGTAAAAATCGTCAAGGGCAAAACGGGTACATCCGTTGCGGACCGGGACAAGATCAAATCACTTTTTCCAAAAACCTATGGCATGCCGAGTATCAGTTTTGAGACTGTTGATCATACCAGTTTTAAACCTTTGAACATTGGTGTTATCTTGTCAGGTGGTCAGGCACCGGGTGGACACAATGTGATCGCCGGTATTTACGATGCTTTAAAAGCTTGTCATCCCGATTCAAAACTTTATGGATTTCTTGGAGGTCCTTCCGGACTCACCGATAATTTTTATCGTGAATTAGATGCTGATCTTATTGCTGATTATCGCAATACCGGTGGATTTGATATGATCGCATCCGGACGTACAAAACTGGAAAAGACCGAACAATATGAAGCCACAGCAAAAAATTGTAAAGCATTGGGGATTGAAGCACTTGTTATTATAGGCGGCGATGATTCCAACACCAATGCAGCCGTATTGGCCGAATATTTTGCACAGCATGATACGGGTATTTCGGTTATCGGTGTACCAAAGACGATTGACGGCGATCTTAAGAACGATATGATCGAAGCATCCTTTGGCTTTGATACGGCAACAAAGGTTTACAATGAACTAATCGGTAATATTCAGCGCGATGCGAATTCTGCTAAAAAATACTGGCATATCATTAAATTAATGGGGCGTTCGGCTTCACATATCGCACTGGAATGTGCCTTACGATCACAACCAAATCTGGCGATTATTTCCGAAGAAGTCGAAGCCAGGAAGCAAACCCTGCATGAGATCGTTGATGAATTGACTCAAGTGATCGTAAAACGCTCAAACAATAATGAAAATTTCGGAACCATGATCGTTCCCGAAGGTCTGATAGAATTCATCCCCGAGATGAAAAGTCTGATCTCTGAATTAAATGACCTCATGGCTACCAATAAAAAAGAACTTAACGAGATCAATGATTCAGAAACCAAAAGGAACTACATCCTGAAAAAATTGCAGCACGATTCTGCAGAACTTTACGGTTCCTTGCCCAAACGTATCGCCGAACAACTGATCATGGAACGTGATCCTCATGGCAATGTTCAGGTCTCCCTAATCGAAACAGATAAACTTTTGGTCTATATGATAGAAGAACAACTGGAAATCCTAAGGACTGAAGGGAAATATAAAGGTAATTTTAAAACTCATACTCATTTCTTTGGTTACGAAGGTCGATGTTCTTTCCCGTCAAACTTTGACGCAGACTACACCTATACTTTGGGTTATACTGCTTCCCTTCTTGCGGAAAAAAAATGCACCGGCTATATGTCATCGGTACGTAATCTTAAAGATAATGCCCAAAACTGGATCCCGGGTGGGATTCCCATAACTCAAATGATGAATATCGAACATCGTCATGGCAAAGATAAACCGGTTATTAAAAAAGCTCTTGTTGAATTGGATGGAATGCCTTTTAAAACATTCGCAGCCAATCGTGACAAATGGGCTATTGAAACATCATATATTTATCCCGGACCCATTCAATATTACGGGCCCAGCGAAATAAGCGAAATCAAAACCATCACTTTGGAATTAGAACACCAATAAAGGAGCACTAATATGTCAATTAAACCTAATTTAAAAGCAGGCGTTGTTACAGGAAAGGTTCTTTTGGACGTTTTCGAATATGCAAAAGAAAACAAATTTGCCTTACCTGCCGTTAACGTTATCAGTTCAAGCACTATCAATGCAGCATTACAAGCTGCTAAAGATGCAAAATCGGCTATCATGATCCAATTTTCAAATGGCGGCTCAGTTTTCAACGCCGGTAAATTGCTGGATAACACTGACCAGAAAGCAGCCGTTGCAGGTTCAATAGCCGGTGCAATGCATATTCGTGAAATGGCTAAACATTACGGTGTCCCGGTTATTCTTCACACCGACCATTGTGCAAAAAAACTTCTTCCCTGGATAGACGGACTTTTGGATGCAGGTGAAGCATATTATGAAGAACACGGTGAACCTCTTTTTTCTTCTCATATGATAGATCTTTCAGCCGAACCTATGGAAGAAAATATTGAGATCAGTAAAAAATATTTAGAACGCATGTCTAAAATTGATATGCTGCTGGAAATTGAACTCGGTGTTACCGGTGGTGAAGAAGATGGTGTTGATAACAACAGTGTTGATAATTCAGAACTTTACAGCCAGCCTGCTGATGTTAATATGGCTTATGAAGCGCTTAGTGCTATCAGTCCTATGTTTACAATTGCAGCAGCTTTTGGCAACGTCCATGGCGTTTATAAACCCGGTAATGTTGTGCTCACTCCGAAAATTCTTGACAATTCTCAGAAATATATTTCCGAGAAACACAAATTGGGTGAAAAACCGGTTAATTTTGTCTTTCATGGTGGCTCGGGCTCTGCTCCGCAAGAAATTAAAGAAGCAATTTCTTATGGCGTGATCAAAATGAACATAGATACCGATACTCAATGGGCTTATACAAAACCCGCCAAAGATTACATGGACGAAAATGATGCTTATCTTCAGGGACAGATCGGTAATCCCGAAGGTGTCGATAAACCCAATAAAAAGAAATATGATCCCAGAGCATGGCTCATTGCATGTGAAAAAGGCTTCACTAAGCGTCTGATCCGAGCCTTTAAAGACCTTAACAGTTATGGTCAATTCGAGTACTTGTATTAAGAGTAATCCAAGGCCGGGCAATTCCTGTCCGGCCTTTTTTCCGACATATTAACTTGACATATTGACCGCATTATTGTATTATCATATTAGTCATTATTTTTACTAAGTAGCTTTACGATTTCTTATAAAGGATTTACTATGAAAAACATATCTTTCTTTACAAAAATTATTGTAAACCTTATAGCATTTACTATCGTTGGTACAATGTTCAAAGGCGTACATATTGACGGTTTATTTACCCTTATCGCCATTTCAGTTCTCTTTGGAATATTGAATGCTTTCGTAAAACCATTTTTGACGATCATTACCATCCCAATAACAGCCATGACATTTGGAATTTTCTATTTATTTATCAATGGATTTATGGTATGGCTGACTTCATTTTTGATCTCAGGATTTACAATCGCAAATTTTGCAACCGCTTTTTGGTCTGCGATCTTTCTTTCGCTGATCTCATGGCTAGCTGAAATGATCTTTTTTAAACGAGATGTCTAATTTAACTAAACATCACCCGGCTGAGTTCTGGGAAGCTAAAGGTGACAACATTCAATGTTGGCTTTGCCCACATCTCTGTACTTTATCTGAGGGTCAAAGCGGTCAATGTTTGGTCCGTACCGTCATTGACGGGAAATTGATCTCAACGATCTATGCTTACCCATCAGCTTTACATATTGATCCCATCGAAAAGAAACCACTCTATCATTTTCTTCCGGGAACTAAATCATTTAGCGTAGGTACCCAAGGCTGTAATCTTAAGTGTGATTTTTGTCAAAACTGGCAGCTTTCAACCCGGCCTGAGCATCCTAACGTCTATGTCTCTCCGGAAGATATTGTATCGAAAGCATTAGAAACATCATGTCAATCTATCGCATTTACATATAACGAACCTATCGTATTTGCTGAGTATGCCATGGATATTCGTGATCATGCTGAAAAAGCCGGGCTTCCTTGTATTCTTGTTACAAACGGTTATATTACGCCTGAAGCTCGTGAAAAAGTGTTTAAAGGTATCAAGGCAGTAAATATTGACCTTAAAGCTTTCTCAGAAGATATCTATATTAAATATACAGGTGCAAAATTAAATCCTGTCCTTGATACGATCATCTGGTGTATTGAGAAAGGTATTCATACAGAGATCACAATCCTTACAATCCCCGGTGTAAACGATGACCCGGATATGATAAGAAAAGAATGCCGGTGGATAAGTAAAAACTGCGGAAATGATACTGTTCTGCACATAAATGCCTTTCATCCGGACTACAAAATGAAAGATCATCCCCGAACTTCACGATCTGTATTAGAATGTAATAGAAAAATTGCTCATGAATGCGGACTAAAGTATGTTTATATAGGGAACTATCCGGGTTTTGATAACAATACCTACTGCCCGAAATGCGGTGAAACAATTATAGAAAGGGATTATTATCAAATTACATGTGTTGAATCCCATGTTCATGAATTACCAATAATCTGGAGGGTATAATGAAGTTCATAAAATTTAAAGAAGCCATTCTTACACCTTTAGAAAAAATACAAAATGAAAGTGGAGTAGAATTTCTGGAACTCATGATAGATACTATTGTATTACAAGATGAAAATAAAAATGAAATTAGCGTTTTGAATGGCTGGGAATACAATTTATCCCGATCTCGACATTGGGACAAAGAGCAAGAATTTTACATTATGTATGATGGTCTCAATGATGAACATCTTAAAAAACTATATGAAGGTATCATAAAAGAGGATGAGAATAGTATTAAACATATAATTTTTACTATTGAGGGTATGACCGATCTCGATGAACCTATTCATGAACAGATAGTAATGGAGTTTAACGATATCAATGTCTAATTCTTATGATTTCGATAGTTACAAAGATAGCAATCCGTTCTCAATGGGTCATAGCGATATAGAGATACCAATTACAAGACAAAATCTTTTTATGATGCAGCGTCAATTTTCCGTAAAAGATCATACCGATTTTTTTCCCTTTGATGTTTTTGGCGCTATGAACCCATCAAATAATGTGGATAAGAATTATCGCGTTCGTACAATAGAGATACATACAGATGCCGGTTTTGAGATTGAAACCGATATCGTTGAAAAAACTTTTGTATTTCGGAATCGTAGTATGGCAAAAGGCACTACTCGTTACATGAGCGAAAAAAATGTTAAACCCGGGGATATCATAATAATCGAAAAGATCACACCCTATGAATACAATATGAAACTTAAACGAGAGAATCCATGATAAACAAGATCAAATTTGAACTGGATGACGATGAATTGAGTGCGTTTAAAAACCTGATAAAAAAACTTGAACAGGTTCGTGGTGAAACAACAATAAAAGTTGACGGAACACTGCGCGGAGCATTACAACAAATCAAACAAGAATTACATATTTATGATGACTTTAAAAAACGCGACCTCTGGTAGGCCTAAAGGAGAAAAGTAATAAAATGATTAAGCAAACCCCTTTCCATAATAGGCATATTGCTCTTGGAGCAAAAATGCATGAATTTGCCGGTTATATGATGCCAATCTCATATACCGGGATTAATCAGGAACATCTTCAGATACGAAATAAAATTGGAGTTTTCGATGTTTCACATATGGGTGAATTCTTTGTTGAAGGCAAAAACGCTGAAGAATTCCTACAATATATTACCGTTAATGATGTAAAACAGTTGATTGACGGACAAGCTCAATATTCGGCAATGTGCTATCCGGATGGTGGTATCGTTGATGATCTGATCGTATATCGCTTCAATCAAAATAAATATATGATGGTGGTTAATGCTTCCAATATTGATAAAGACTATGCCTGGACCGGTGAACATCTTATGGATGGCGTTACCTTAAGTGACCATAGCAATGAAACGGCGCTACTTGCCATCCAGGGTCCTAAAACACTAAATGTATTACAATCTTTGACAGATATTAATTTAAAAGATATCAAATTCTACCATTTTGCCACAGGCAAACTTGCAGGAAAAGATATGATCATTTCAAGAACAGGTTACACAGGAGAACCCGGATTTGAGTTATATCATGATCCAAAAGATTCGCTCGAAATTTGGGACGCGATTTTTGAAGCAGGTAAAAGTGAAGATATTCAAGCGGTTGGATTGGGTGCTCGCGACACGCTCCGTTTAGAAATGAAATATGCCCTATATGGTAATGATATTGATAAAGACACTAATCCAATTGAAGCGGGGTTAGCCTGGATAACTAAACTTGATAATGATGATTTTATCGGTAAAGACGAATTGGTGAAGATAAAGGCGGAGAAACCATCCCGCCGTTTAATAGCTTTTAAAATGATCGATAGAGGCATTCCTCGTCACGGATATGAAGTGTACAGTGATAACGGCAAAATTGGAGTTGTTACCAGTGGTACGATGTCACCATCACTTGGTATTGGCATAGGAGCAGCTTATGTCCAACGAAATTTTGCCAAAGTAGGCATGGAGATATTACTTGATGTCCGTGGTAAACGTCTTAAAGCTGAAATTATTAAACCTCCATTTGTAGATTCATCACCGCTGGACTGGTAAATTTTTCTATTGAAAATCCGGAATTAAATTGATTTAAACTTACAGAGACGCGATGTATCGCGTCTCTGTCCCAATACTCCGAACTCCCATACTTAATAATTCTTGTACATGAGAAAAGGGCTCGATTTATCGAGCCCATCTTTTTGCCTTTTGCCTTTTCTTACCCCATTCTTCCAAATTGCATAGTTGCAACTGCAGCCATAAACGCCATACCTACAACAATAGTAATAACAACAAGCAAGGTTGATTTCTTGGTATTATAATTGTAGAGTGCTTTAAAAGCAATTACCCATACAATAATACGCCAAATAGCAAAAAACTCAAGTTGATTGATCAATTGAACTGCGTAAGAAGAATTATCAGGATTACTCAAAAGAGAACCAAACCCTACATGAACCATCATCGTTCCTTTTTGAAGGACCAGAAACATCTTGATCAGACTTTCAGGTATTGAGATCATTTGAACATATAATGCCGCTACAAGCACGGTCCCAAACTTTTGTTCACCGCCACCAATAAAATTACCAACGATCCACATAAATAGTCCACTGATAAGTACACCGAAAATCACCTGTAAAACACCACCTATATATTTGAAAACATTAGCAATAGGTGAATTTGCATTTTGTAATGCAACTTCTTTTTGCGCATCTGAAAGCTGAGTCATATTTTGGATCACTTCAATCTGCATCTTTTCCATAACATCTGAGGTAACAATCAAAAATGTTATCAGCATGGCTAAAAGTAATAAAAATGGAATAACAAAATCAGTCCAATTCTTTCCTTTATCACGCAACGAAGTGAAACAGGCCGTTGGTGAAACAAAAACATTTCCTAATCTCGAAAATACATTCATCATTCACTCCTTAATTTTATTAGTTTCATTCTGCTAAAAACAGAATTTATAGGTTTACTACAGGAAAGTGAACAAAAAAAATAAAATATGTTAAAAAGTCTTTGAGAATAAAATTTTATTGCATTAAGTTTAACAGTTGTCAGATGTACAATTAAAAGGAGATTCATAATGGCAGTCGTAGTAAATCATGATGTATGTGAAGGGATCGGTGAATGTATCGAAGTATGTCCAGTTGAAGCTTTGTCTCTGGTTGAAGGAAAAGCCGTATGCGATGAAGATCTTTGTATCGATTGCTTGGCATGCATTGCTGCTTGCCCTGTTGAAGCTATTTCTGAAGGTTAAACAGGACCATAAGAAACAAAAAAAACGAGGGCAGTTAATTCTGCCCTTTTGCACTTAGGAGTTAATATGTCTCAAGAAAACAAAAATCCCTTTGATGCCCAAAAGAAACTTAGGTATGCAAAAAATGTGATTGCAATAGCATCCGGTAAGGGCGGAGTCGGTAAATCTACTGTTGCAGCGAATTTAGCCTTATCATTAAAAGGAAAAGGATTCTCAGTCGGATTACTTGATCTGGATCTTTATGGTCCAAGCGTTCCTATAATGTTTGGACAACATAAACCTACTGAATCAGTTAGTGAGCAGGGAATTCTCCCGGCTGAAAAATATGGTATTCAAATCATGTCTTTAGGATTTTTCCTTGAATCAAATGCAGCTGTTATTTGGCGCGGTCCTTTGGTTATTAAAGCCGTTGATCAATTGCTGAATGATGTGTTTTGGAAACAAATGGATTATCTCATCATTGATCTTCCTCCCGGAACCGGTGATATTCAATTGAGTCTTGTGCAAAAGATCGCTTTAAGTGGTGCGGTAATTGTTACAACACCCCAGGATTTGGCTCTTGCAGATGTTAAACGCGGTATCAATATGTTTGAAAAAGTCAATGTCCCAATTTTGGGCATTGTTGAGAACATGAGCTATTTTCAATGTCCTAAATGCGGACATAAATCTTATATTTTCGGTCAAAATGGCGGCATGAAGGAAAGCGAACGCTCTAAAGTTGAATTCCTGGGCGAAATTCCATTGAATGAAGATATCATGAGTGCGGCTGATACAGGCGCTCCTATTGTAGAAAGCAAACCCGGCTCTGCAGAAAGCAAATACTACCTAAATATTGCAGAGAAACTGGTTGAGAAATTGAAATAATGAGATACCCCAAGCTTTAGCCTGGGGTATCAGATAGAAAACCATCGGGTTTTAACCCTGAATAACTTTTTAATGTTGTGGGTTAAAACCCATTTTTGTTTTATTGCAAAAACCCCGGGCTAAAGCCCGGGGTAATTCATTCTATTCCAAATCGACTAATCGACCTGCAGGTCCATCGATTCAAAACAATTTTATTTGTACTTTATCTTCAGGTGACTCAATATCATATTTCTTGATGAATTCTATAAACTCATCTTCACTCATCACCTCCACACCCAATTCCCTGGCTTTCTCCAACTTTGAACCTGATGATTCACCCGAAACCACATAATCTGTTTTTACTGAAACGCTTCCCGATGCTTTTGCACCCAGATTACGTATCAGATCTTTTGCTTGGTCCCGAGTCATTTTTTCGAGACTTCCTGTAAATACGAATATTTTACCTTTTAGGGGTTGTTCACCTGTCTCATCGGCTTTCGGGTCAATACCGTTTGCTTTCAGTTTTTCGATCATCTTTCGATTATTGGGATCATGGGCAAAAGAAATAATACTCTCTGCAACGATCTCACCTATATCATCAATATTTACAAGGGTTTCCATATTCGTTTCAAACAAATTATCCAAAGAATCGAAATTCTTTGCAAGAACACCCGCAAGGTATTCTCCTACATTCGGTATGCCCAAAGCATAGATCACCTTAGAAAGAGTTCTTTTCCTTGATTTTTCAATGGATTTAATCAAATTTCTCGCTGATTTCTCTCCAAATCGTTCTAAAACAACAATATCTTTGTATTTCAACGAATAAATATCTGAGACGGAATTGATCAAACCTTCATCCACAAGCTGATCGACGATCTTTTCGCCCATACCATCAATATCCATGGCACGTTTTGAAACAAAATGCAAGATCCCCGTCTTTAACTGTGCCGGACAATCAAGATGAACACATTTGACCGCTACACCGCCTTCAACACGCTGTACCTTTGAACCGCAGACAGGACAGGTATCGGGAAGATGGTAGGGCTTGGCTCCTTTAGGGCGTCGATCCGTTATAATCTTGATCACTTTGGGAATCACATCCCCTGCACGCTCGATGATTACCCAATCACCCACACGGATATCCTTACGATCTATTTCATCTTGATTATGTAGCGTTGCGCGAGACACAACAACCCCACCAAGCTGAACGGGCTCCAAATTGGCAACAGGTGTCAGGACACCCGTTCGTCCCACCTGAGCAACGATAGATACGATACGAGTGACTTCTTGGCGAGCTTTAAACTTGCCGGCAATAGCCCACCGAGGTGTTCGAGTACGCATACCAAGGGAAGTTTGTAGAGCGATGTCATTGACCTTTACAACAATGCCATCAATATCATAGGGCAATGATTCACGATCCGCTTCCATTTTACGGAAGTATGCGATCATATCATCTTCGTTGTTCAGGATCTTATTCATTGGATTAACGGGAAATCCCCATTCTTTAAATTTTGCCAACATCTCCAGATGCGATTCGAACCTGAACCCGTCGATTTTTCCTGGAGCATAAATAAATATTTCTAAGGGGCGCTTAGCCGAGATCTTTGAGTCAAGCTGTCTAAGAGAGCCGGCAGCAGCATTTCGGGGATTCGCAAAAAGCTTTTCTCCTGATTTTTCTCTACTTTGATTCAGCTTCTCAAAGTTTTCTTTTGAAATGATAACCTCTCCCCTTACTTCTAGAAGCACAGAATGATCTTTGCCGTGCAATTTCAGGGGAATTTGTCTGATAGTTTTTAGATTTTCGGTAATATCTTCACCCGTATAACCATCACCTCGGGTCAAACCCGCTTCGAACGACCCGTTCCTGTAGATCAGTTCCACACCCAAGCCGTCCAGTTTGGGTTCACCGACCAATTCTATTTCATCGAGACCTGTATTTTTTTGAAGACGTTTATAAAATTCTTTTAACTCATTTTCGTTAAGTGCATTTGCCAGACTCAGCATGGGAAGACTGTGCTCCCGTGAAGAAAATGCATCAAGAACAGCACCTCCTACCCTTTTTGTGGGAGAATTGGGATCAGAATATTCCGGAAAATCCTTCTCAAGTCCCTGCAATTCACGGAATAACTTATCGTACTCCGCATCTGAAATACTCGGATCATCCAGAACATAATAACGATAATTATGTTCTTGTAGAATCTCACTTAATTCGGAGATCCTAATTTGTGCATTTTTTTTGTTCATTCAATTGTCCTGGAAGAACATATGTTTACACCCGTATTTAAAATATTTTCTATTAAGACCTCACCGGTGCGGACAGGTGCTTTTACCGTGCAGGCATTGATCACATTCATGGCTTTAAAAATGAGATCTTTGGGAATAGGGACTGAGCTGTGTACAGGTAAGCGAACATGATGTGACCCCGTCAATTTTACGGTAGATGTCAGCATTCGCGTCGGATGAGTCAATTCCTCAATGGCATAATCATATCCACGTTTACATTTATTACCTTTAACAAGATATTCATCACCTGATTTTTCTATGGTGAGTTTACACCCAACGGGGCAAACGATACAGACAATATCTTTTGTGTTTATATGTGACATATTATTCCATAGAAGCAAGAGCTACCACGACCTGTTCGTGAATCTTGGTTATTTCTTTTGTTTTACAATGATAGTTATTGGCAATCAGTGAAAATGCGATCATTCTACCCGATTGGGTTTTGACATATCCTGTGTGACTTCGCACGCCACCTATATAACCGGTTTTTACCCTAGCATTCTTTGCGGCAGGCGTATCCTTGCCGAAATAGACAACATATCCAAAATCACTATTATCACCGGCAGTTGCAAAGGTGTTATAAAAATCAGAGAAAACCGGTCTTTTAGTCATTGCGGAAAGATAGTCAGAAAATATTTTTGTCGTTATCATGTTTTCTTGCGATAACCCGCTGGCATCAACTAAAGATAAACCCGAATGCTCAACGTGTAATTTATCCATGAATTTATCAATGACCTTAATCCCTACTTTGGTTTCACCCAAACCCGTTACTTCTTTTGCAACTTTTAACAGAAGCATTTCCGTATAGGTGTTATTGCTTAATTTATTGGTAATTTCCGCAATTCTTTTCAAAGGAGGTGATTTAATGGTCTTTAGAAGTTTATCATTATGATAATTCTGTTTTTCATTTACGACATATGCTTCATTTCCTACATTAAGACCTTCTTTTTCAAGAGATTGCTGAAGCATTTGTGCTGCAAGAAGGGCCGGATTGGGAATTGCACCTTTGATGGTAAATTTTTCTTCACCGGCAGGGACAGTACCGTGAAATAAAGCATAATAAATATTAGGGGCAGAAATAATGTAACCATTATCACCGGAATACATCGGACCTGTTTTCATCATATTCTTATAGCTCATTCCCGGAATATCCGGACGCATAGCTATCACCTCAGCAACATCCCCTTCTTTTTCTCCGGGTTTAAAATCAAGATAGTATTTATTATCCGAAAAACATAAAGCAGTCAATCCTGCACCATAATAATTACCAATATCTTCCCATGACCAATTGCCTGGCACATGATAAGGTGGATAGAGTGACTCATCGGCAATTATTGAACCTTTAATTGCTTTGATTCCTTTCTTCTTTATTGCCTTAACCCAAATGGACATTAATTTCTTTCTGCTGTAAACACCACCTACCTGATCACCTCCCAGAGTAGGGTCACCATCTCCGACAATATAAATATTCCCGTTTAAAAGTCCGTCTTCATCAATATTCCCGGAGTAATAAAGTCTTGTTTTAAATGTGAAATCGGGATCAAGTTTATCTAATGCCAAACCAATAGTGATAACTTTCAAACTTGAAGCGCAAGCCAAGGACATATCTTCGTTGTGTTTGATCACAGGTTCTTCACCATTTACGGCATCCACATAACGAGCATAAACACTCCACTGTGCGTGCTTAAGTTCAGGTAATTGAGCCAATTCGTCAACTAATTCCTGTGGCGTTTGTGCAAAAAGAAATGTGAGAGTCAGGACAAAAATGATTAAGCGTTTTACAGTCATAGGAACCTTTCAATTTAAGTAAATAATATCAATTTATCGTTACAATATCAATGAAATCTTCATCAGGCATCAATGCCTGAAAATATGTGGAATCGGAATATGCGACCAAAGCTCTTCGCACAAGTTTGTCAAACTTTTATTATTAAAAATACCCATTTCGATCCAATCGACAAAACGTGGTGCGATCCTGGGGTATTTCATGGGTCTGATAGCCGGTAATTTCAGCCATTCTTGAACTTCCCTGGGATTAAGATCGTTCATATGCTTTCCCATGCCCAATGTTTCAATGGCCATAGCATTGGCGATCTGCTCCGCCTGACCGGCAATTGGTTTTACAAGGGTTTTAACTCCCAGATCAAAGGCTTCACTATTTGCCATAAAACCGGCATGCAAAACGGCACCTTTTGATACGGAGATCGTATTTAGGAAATCTTTTCTGCTTTTAGGATGTAAAATAATATTTTCTCTTTGCTGTCTTTTATCTACACGTGTAAACAAATGATATTCGTGATCCTTTGGGCATTTTTCTAACAGATTCACCACTTCTTTTTGATTCTCATAGGGAAGATAAACAACTATCTGATCATTAAGTGAAGTAGGTTGTTCTTCTATATGTGTCGGAGGTAAAATAGGCGGCAAAATAGGAAATCCAAAATGATGCCAGTGGACAGATACAAGAAAATCTGCAGGAACAAAATACTCAATGATGGCCCGTGTCATAACATTAAGCGAAGGATAAGGAATATCATATAAAAAGGCTGTCTGATGGCTGAGTACAACAGAAGGTATTTTATTTTTCTTTGCTACTTGAACTGACACAGGTTCAAAATCTGAGATCACCAGATCAATATCTTTTGCATTGTAATTGTAAATATCGCGGACAAAAGAAATGGCATCAAGACGCGGTGCTGTTTTAATATAATTTATTTTGCCATTCTCAGTAACATAGGTCAATCCCTTGAAAATATTATATGGTTCAAAATACTCCGTATCCGGCAGGTTCTTCTGCTGGTCACCCGAAAAAATAACTCTAACATTATGACCACGTTCTTTTAGTTCCCGAACAATATCCTGAGATCTGCCAATGTGTCCGTTCCCTGTTGTCTGCACACCATACAATATATTCATTTTCATTCCCGTATCGCTGAGTTAATTGGAAAATATAGGGGAATTGAAAGCTATTTCCAAGTAAGGATGAAAGGAGTTCGGGGTAAAGGTGGGGAGTAAGGGGGCTCGAGGTGTGGAGTGTAAGGGTGCTAATCACCGAATGATATTTATTCGTAATTTAAATTCATTTTTGTATATTCGGTTATGAGGATAAAAATAAAGAACAAACCGGAGATTAAGTATATCGCATTTGATGCAGACGATACACTTTGGGACAATGAGCCTTTCTACCGCGCCTTGGAACATGTATTTAACGAGATCATGTTGGATAAAATGACTCCCGAAGAAAGTTCTGCCGAATTGTATAAAACGGAGATCGAAAACCTACCGCTTTTCGGCTATGGTGCAAAGGCCTATACCTTATCAATTCTTGAGACTGCTTTGAGATTAAGTCATGACACACTATCGGCAAAGGATGTAAGAAAAATTCTGGATGCGGGTAAACAATTGACAGATTCTCCACTTGTACTGCTTGATAATGTTGAAGAAGTTCTCAGATCACTTGCTGCTAAATACAAACTGATCTTAGCGACAAAAGGTGACCTTCTGGATCAGGAACGAAAATTAAAAAAATCCAGACTCGAAAAATATTTCCATCACATCGAGATCATGAGTGATAAGCAAAAGAATGATTATAGAAAATTATTCCATCATCTTAATATAGAAGCTCATGAATTTCTTATGATCGGTAATTCCATGCGGTCTGATATTTTCCCGGTCATTGAACTAGGAGGCTATGCTATTCATATCCCCTATCATACAACCTGGGCACATGAAAAAATGGAAAAAATTGATCTCCCCGAAGATCGTTTCAAGGAAATGGATTCTTTGTTGGATATTCCTCAAAAATGTCCATGGATCTAAGATAGTTGACAGTTGACAATGATATTAAGCGTTAAATACAGATCATAAAATAAAGCGAAAGGTTCGCTCGCTAATTGTCATTCTAAAAATCGAATTAACATAGAAATTTTAAACTAATTATCAATTGATAATTGTAAATTGAATTGTCAATTGTACCTGTTCGCTCCTACCGAGCTCATATTTCAAATCGTACCGTTTAACTACAAAGCTATCGTTCCTAAGGGACTCACTACGTTTACCATCCATAGTCCTGAATCTTCGGGACGAAAGCTGTGCTTTGGCAAAGGCTGGTTTTACAATTTACGATTCACATAATTATCAATTATCAATTGTCAATTATATAATAGTATTATCCGGTATGTTGACATCTTTCTTCACAACAACAATGCCATCACGAATACAGTAGGTTTCCTCGTCGGCATTACTTACGTTATTTTTATTAATGATCTGAACATTATCGCCAATACGTACATTCTTATCTACAATGGCTCTTCTGATCACGCAATTTTTACCAATACCAAGCGGGATCATGTTCTTATGATCTGTTTCAAAAAAGTCATTCCCCATAATATATGAATCATACACCTCAGTTCCTTCACGTATGACCGATCGAATTCCCAGTACTGAATTTTTTACGACCTTGGCATTGATTAAGCCACCTTCATTGATTAGTGAATGATTGACCTTGGCATTCGAAATACGTGAACCCGGTAGCATTCGGGCATGAGTATAAATCGGGAAATTCACATCTACAAAACGAAAATCAGGTTTCATTTCCGTAAAATTGATATTGGCTTGATAAAATGAACGGATCGTACCAATATCCTCCCAATAGCCATCAAAGAAAAACGCCTGAACATTATAGTCTTCTATAGCTCCGGGGATAATATCGCCACCAAAATCATCTTTAGGGATATCTATAAGTGTTTGTCGTAAGGTCTTCCGATTAAAAACATAAATACCCATGGAAGCCCAATAAGGTTTTTCAGGATTTCCCGTAGAACTTTTCATCTCTTCAAGAATTTTATCATCAGTCGGCTTTTCTGCGAACTTAACGATACGGCCTTCTTCATTTACTTTTAAAATGCCGAATTCTTTTGCTTCTTCTCTGCTGGCAGGTTTTACCGAGATGGTAATATCTGCATTTTTTTTACGATGATGCGAAACAAAGTCAGCATAATTCATGCGATAAAGATGGTCGCCTGCTAAAATAAGATATTGTTCAAAAGAATAGGTTTCAAAGTGATTCATATTATGACGAACGGCATCGGCAGTTCCCTGATACCAATCCATATTTTCTATGGTCTGCGAGGCAGCAAGAACTTCAAGAAAACCTTCTGTAAAATTATCAAATTTATAGGTTTGGTTGATATGCCGGTGTAAAGATTCAGAATTAAACTGTGTAAGGATATATATCTTACGAATATTGGAATTCAGACAATTTGAGATAGGAATATCGATCAAACGATATTTCCCACCGATTGGAACAGCGGGCTTTGAACGAACACTTGTTAAAGGCGCAAGACGAGTCCCGCGACCTCCACCGAGAATAACACTTAATACCTTGCGCATAAAGCACCCCGTGTAAGATTTTTAATTTTTTTTATTTTAGTATATCCGGCTCCAACAATAATGTATCGGTTTGAATTTCCAGAGAATCTGTTTCAATTAAAGCTTCGCTTAAAGTATTTATGCGATAATTCGAAAATGACAGATCAATATACCCAAAAGAAGATGACATAGGCATATTCCCCCGGGGATTAGGAACTACCTTTTTTTGAGTCTCTTTACTTTCAATCATAACTCTGATCTCTGTTGGCATATAAAGTCCCGGCTGAATTTCTTCTTGCGTAAAATTGATATCCGCTACCATATCTGGTTTATCGATCATTTTCATTTGTGACAAGATCCAATTTACCGTATCGATCATTGCAAGAAATATTACTTCCTTGCCTTCCATGGGTTTTACCACTTCAACAAAGGCAACATTATCTTTATTTTCTTTTAGATCAATGGTTCTGATTGAGACCGCATCTTTGACCAAGCGTTCCAGGTCCATCAGAAAGATCTCAGGTGGAATCATCAAGGGTGTATTATCTTCAGTAAAAAGAGAGTCCGGACTTATAAAATGAACAACGGTTTCCTGGTCCGGCAGTGTCGCTTCCGGCATACGTGAACGAATCCTTAGATCCACGATCATATCATTAACTTGTTTAAAATTTAAATTTGCACGACGAATATAGTAATTTGGATCAACTGCAAGCAAAAGCATAGCAAAACATATGCTTAAAATAGTAATCTTTTTCAGCATTAATAACTCTCCTTTTCCATATCAATTGGATGAACGGTCCAATCTCTTTCAGGAATCCATTCTTCAACTGTTCCATCCGGTTTTTCCAGAATAACGCGTTTAATATTTGCGTTAGCAATCTGGGCTTTGCATTGATGGCAAACAAACTCATGTCCGAAAATATAAATTGTTCCGTTATTTGTTGCATGACCGTTCCGTGCAGCAAGCGCAATAGCATTGGATTCAGCGTGTGAACCAACAGCTCTGCACCGTTCTAATTGTGTTCCTGATTTAATATTGTGTCTATCCCTGTAGCAGAAACCTATTTCAATACAATTTTTTTGATATTGAGGCGAACCATTGTAACCGGTTGAAACAATATCTTTATTATTTACGATCACCGCACCCACCTGTCTTCGAAGACATGAAGAGCGCGTAGCGACCACTTTCGCTATATTAAGAAAATAATCATCCCAACCCGGTCGATCCATATATCTCCCACATTAAAATTCTACCACATCAAGATCATGTGAAATATGCGTATTTTTATATGTTATTTCAACTGCTTT